>DYSM01000053.1:9722-12836 GCA_020718265.1 Draconibacterium orientale
GAAATCAGCGTAACGCGCGACAAACTTATTGCGGCAAACGCCGGCGCGAACGAACGTCTTTGCAACACAGTTCAAAGCACAGTAACGGCAAATGTTCCGACCTCGGGCAACGGACAATGGACAAGTGTTTCAAATACAATTGTTTTTACAACCGTTTCATCCGCAACGACAACAGCACAAGCTCTTGATTTTGGCACAAATGACCTGATTTGGACAATCACAAACGGAACTTGCGAACATTCGGACACGGTGTCCGTAATTATCGACCGTCCCACGCTTGCTCAAGCCGGAACAGATTTTAGAGCTTGCGAAATTTCCGACGTTCAACTTTCGGCAACACAACCCACAATCGGAAACGGACTTTGGAAAAGCGCATCTGCTTCAATAGTTTTTGAAGATGAAACACTTGAATCTACTTCGGCTTCAAATTTTGGCTACGGAATATCGGAACTCATTTGGACTGTAACCAACGGAACTTGCACGGATAGCGACACAATAGAAATCATAAATGATAAAAAACCAACACCAAACGCCGGAAGTGATGTCGAACTTTGCGATGTTTCTGAATTAAATATTTCGGGAAATTTTGAAGATGCCGAATCCGGACTTTGGACTGCTTCGGATGGAAATGTAATTTTTGACAATAATTCGTCTGAAATTGCAACAGTTTCAAATCTGACGGAAGGCGAAACGGTTCTTCGTTGGACTTTAAAAAACGGAACCTGCACCGATTTCGATGAACTCACAATCCAACGCTACACAACGCAAACAGCCGAAGCCGGCACAGACGAACTCGTGTGCGACCATACAACCTTCAACCTAAACGCAACAAATCCGGCAAAAGGCACCGGATTTTGGAACGTAATTTCCGCAGGCGCACAAGTTTCAAATACAGCAAATGCACAATCATCAGCTCAAAATTTGCAGCGCGGTTTAAACAAATTTGTTTGGACAGTTACGAACGGAACTTGCTCTGATTCAGATACTTTAACTCTCGATTTAGAATTTTTACCTGTCATAGAACTCGGTGCCGATGTCGATATTTGCCAAGGCGAAACCCACAAATTAAAAGTAAGTCCGAACTATGAAAATTATCTTTGGAACGACAACTCGACCGACAGCACATTGACGGCAAACACATCGGGCGAATACGCAGTTTCCGTAGAAAATAAATGCGGTTTGGTTTCCGACAAGGTAAATCTTGCCGTACATGCTTTGCCCCAAATAAATGCCGGAAACGACACAACCGTTTGCGCCGAGCAAGCCGTAACACTCTCTGCAACAGGCGAAGGCACAATTGTTTGGAATGAAAATATCGCCCAAAATACAGAATTTACGCCCGAAACATCGGGCACATACACAGCAACGGCAACAACAGTTTTCGGATGCAAAAATCAGGATTCGGTCGATGTTTTTGTAAATCCGCTTCCGGTTGTGGAAACGGAAAGCACTCTCAGCGGAACACTCACTGTGATAGCTCAAAGCGATGCCGCACCGCTACTCTACGCTTGGAACGACTCTGCATATTCCGAAATTTTCAGTTACGAAGAATTAGAGGAAGGCATGTATTACATCAAAGTTAAAGACCAAAATAATTGTGTAAAAGCCATCGAAATTTATCTCGAAGTTGAAGTTCCGGTTGTGATTCCGACCATTTTTACACCAAACGGCGACGGCGTAAACGACACGTGGGAAATTGAAAGTTTGAAACAATTTGATACCGGAACCATTTTCATATTCGACCGATTCGGAAAAGAACTTGTGCGCTACGGCATACACGAACCCGGCTGGAACGGCGAATACATGGGCGAACCCGTGAAACCGGACACGTATTGGTTCGTAATCCAAACGTTGTATCGTTCGTTCAACGGAAACATTACCATTAAACGTCAAAATTAAACATTGTCGATGATTCACTACTTTACACTCAAAAACGGTATCGTGCAGCAAGCACACGGCACAGATTTCGACAAAAATTCCGTGATTTGGGTCGATTTGCTTTCGACTTCCGAAAATGAGAAAAAGCATGTTGAAAAAGTCTTTAATGTTGAATTATTTACCAAACAAGAAAGCGAAGAAATAGAAACAAGCTCCAAATATTTTGAAACTGCCGACGAAATCGGCATCAATTTACATTATTTGAGCTACGATTTTGAAACCTATCAAAATGAAGTGGTTTCATTCATCATCAAAGATAAAATTCTGATTACGCAACGCGATGCTCAATTGCGAACGTTCGACGAAACCGCTAAAAAGGTCAAACTAGGAAAACCGCAAGACGGCGACGATATTTTTTTACTGCTTTTGGATGCGCGAATTGATTATGATGCTGATTTATTGGAAATTGTAACTGCCAATATCGGAACTCTCAGCAAAGAAATTTATAAGGCAAAACATTTGCACCGCGATATTTTACTCCGTATTGCCAAACTTCAAGACACAACCATTGTGATACGGGACAATGTCATTGAAAAACAGCGCGTGCTGTCGGCAATGCTTAAAAGTAAAAAATTTCCGAAGGAAGATTTAGATAAAATACTGATAATGAACACCGATGTCAGTTCACTTTTGGAACATTCGGGCTTTAGTTTCGATCGTTTGGAATTTCTGCAAAGCACGTTTCTCGGTTTGGTGGACATGGAACAAAACCGCGTGATGAAGTTTTTTACCGTAATGACTGTCATTTTCATGCCGCCCACGCTAATTGCCGGCACGTACGGTATGAATTTCAAATTTATGCCCGAACTCGGAAAAACATGGGGCTACCCTTTCGCGCTCGGATTGATGATTTTATCTGTTTCAACAATTTTATTCTTTTTTAAACGGAAAAAATGGTTGTAACTATACCAAAAATGTGATAATTTAAAAATATGTTAGTGTACTAATTTTATGATTATCAATAATTTAACTTTAAGAACTTTCAACTTTATGACTTTTTTTTAGACTGAACGCATTAGTCTTTCAAATTCTCAATTTGTTCTTTTGATAATTCAGTCGATTTCTGAGTTAGTATTTGTAGTAAAACGTATAAAGATTTGAATTTAAGTAGGTTATAGTCGTTTTTTTAATCGAATGTTTTGTCATTTAGTAGTCATTCAATGGTCAAAAAGTAGT
>DYSM01000425.1 GCA_020718265.1 Draconibacterium orientale
CATGTTTTCGATTTTAGGGGATTTATTAAATTTGAGAATTTGAAAATTTAAATTATTTAATTTTCATATTTTCAAATCGTTACATTTTCAAATTTGGTTTAGGTATTCATACCGCCGCACACGTTTATAACTTGTCCGTTTACATAAGATGAAAGTTCGGATGCCAAGAAAAGTGTTGTGTTTGCAACGTCTTCGGGTGTGCCGCCACGTTTGAGCGGAATTCCTGCAATCCATTGATTTTTAACATCTTCCGGTAGTTGTCCGGTCATTTCCGTAATGATAAATCCGGGTGCTATGGAGTTGGAACGAATATTGCGAGAACCAAGTTCTTTTGCAACAGATTTTGTGAAACCGATAATACCGGCTTTTGATGCCGAATAGTTTGCCTGACCTGCGTTTCCGCTCACGCCTACAACTGAACTCATGTTTATAATTGAGCCGGAGCGTTGTTTAAGCATGGTTTTTTGAGCAGCTTTGGTCATGTTGAAAACCGATTTGAGGTTTACATTGATGACCAAATCCCATTGTTCTTCGCTCATGCGCATGAGAAGCGTGTCGCGTGTGATGCCGGCGTTGTTCACAAGCACGTCAATACGTCCGAAATCGGCTACAATTTGGTCGGTGGTTTTGTCTGCATCGGCAAAATTTGCAGCATTGGACGCGTAGGCTTTTGCACGCACGCCGAAAGCTTGAAGTTCTTTTTCGAGTGCGTCAGTTGCTTCATTTACAGCCATATCGGTAAATGCAATATCTGCACCGTGTTCGGCTAATTTGAGGGCAATTGCTTTGCCTATTCCGCGCGCCGCACCTGTTACTACGGCAACTTTTCCTTGTAATAACTTCATAACTTTATTTTTTTTCGTATATTTGCTGAAATAAAATCCAAAAATACAAAAATGTATTCTGTTTTTCAAAATTAAGTTAAAAATTGCGCATTTAAATTCTTTCTCTGATATGAAATTTAGTATTCTTTTCGTCCAAATATTTTACATAAGTCTCTTATTTCTAACAAATTGCAGACCTGAAACAACTGCTCAGTCCGTTCCTATAAATACAGATACAAATCCGCAAATAATTACGACACGCGACACATTTCTTGTCATGCAAAGGCTTGCAGAAGTCACAGATACAGTAAAACTTACACGTTTTAAGGACGAAATTGCAAAATTTAAAGCTAAAGATTCCGTAAATTTCCCAAAACCCGGCGCAGTTGTTTTTGTGGGCAGTTCGAGCATTCGGAAATGGCGGACGATTCAAACCGATTTTGCACCTGCCCCGATTCTGAATCGCGGTTTTGGCGGCAGCACGGTTGCCGAAATTTGCAGATACGCGCACGAAATTATTGTGCCTTACAAGCCGGCAAAAGTTTTTTTGTATGCAGGAGATAACGATATTGCAAACGCGGAATTATCTGTAAATGAATGGTCTAAAATATTTGATATTTATGTAGATCTATTGAAATACTATCTGCCAAACACAAAATTATATGTGATTTCGATAAAACCATCGCCGGCTCGTTGGCATTTTCAACCAAAATTTGAAGAAGCCAATACGTTTATAAAACATTACGCTGATTCTACTCAAGACATTGAATACGTGGATGTTGCTGACGCCATGCTGCTGGAAAACGGAACCGTAAACCCGGAACTTTTTCTGAAAGACAAACTACACATGAACGCCAAAGGTTATGCTGTATGGACGGAAGTTTTGAAAAGTAAAATCTTCGAGTAAATTTATATTTAAAACCTTAATATTGAGGAATTTACGCAAATGAAATTTCAACCTGAGTATTTGATAATTTTTTTACGGTTGCTTTTTCGTTAAAAAAGTTCGCAACAGATTTGGCAAGTCCTACGAAAAGGTCGATTAAATTTCGAGGAGAATTGTAAGTCATTATCAACACTTTGTCCGATTTCCATTCGTAAGTAAATTTTGGCGGACGCGCGTTAGGCATGTTTTTAGTAACCTTGTCATGTATGCTGTCCAATTTTAGAAGAAGTTCTTTGGTCGATTTTACATTCATCATGTATCCGGCATAAATTTTACTTGCGTACGCGTTCATCCAATGTTCGCCAAAAGCCAAAGCTGCTTGTTCTAACGTGATATTCAATACTTTACATGTAGAACCAATCAGATTCATTGCGGTTTTATCTTCCACATCGACGGTTGCCAAAATCATTTCGCCGGGTTTTAAACCTGCGCTTGCCGTTATATCTTGCCATTTGTCTTGCCCAAATTTGCCTACAACCATCGTTTTCAGGCAATCTAAAATCACACCTTTCATCTTTACAAAATAAGAATTTGATAATACTGCAATGTTACAACATCGTAAACTAAAACACAAATAATATTTAGA
>DYSM01000426.1 GCA_020718265.1 Draconibacterium orientale
ATATAAGAATTTAGACATCAGACAACAGACTCAAATTATTCATTTCCAATAGTTCCAATATTTAGATAATGAAACAAGTTTTTCAAATCTAATTTACATTAAATCAATATTTTACAAAAAATATAACGAACTATTGTCTTAAATTTGATATTCTAAAAACGAATCATTTTTTTATATTTCACATCTCAAACTCTGATAACGCATTAACCCGAATTATTCACAAGTTTGCATAAATAATTGATTTACTTTGTGTTACTTTGTGAAAATACTTTGTGAAACTTTGTGCAACAAAATTTGATAACACAAAGTTACTCAAAGGATTGCACAAAGTTTCTCAAAGTTTATGAATAATTCAGGTTAATCTCTGAAATCTGTTGTCTGAAATCTGTTATCTGAAAAAATATTCCTATCTTTGTCCCAAAAATAAATCTGAACGCAAAATGGTCGATATTAAAGACTTTCATAGGCACGTCGGCGAAACCGTCGGCACACAAGGCTGGGTGATGAACACACGCAGCAGTAAAGGTTTGGAATTCATAATCTTACGCGACGGCTCAGGCTTTGCGCAGTGCATTGTCGATGCCGCAAATGTGAGCGAGCAAGTGTTTGAAACTGCAAAAAACTTCACGCAAGAATGTTCGGTAAAGCTTACCGGCAAAATTGTGGCGGACGAACGGCAAATCGGCGGATTTGAATTGCACGTTACGGATGCCGAACTTGTCGGAGTATCAGACAATTATCCGATTAGCAACAAAGAACACGGCGTAGAATTTCTGATGGACAAACGCCACCTGTGGCTGCGCTCCAAACGCCAATGGGCAATCATGAAAATTCGTAACCGAATTATTTTTGCGATACACAATTTCTTTCAAAACGAAGGTTTTGTGCAAGCCGACGCGCCGTTGTTTACGGGCAACGCTGCCGAAGGTACCACGACACTTTTCAACGTGGATTTTTACGGCGAAGATGCCTATTTAAGTCAATCCGGACAATTGTACGGCGAAGCAATGGCAATGGCTTTGGGCAAAATTTACACGTTCGGTCCGACATTCCGAGCAGAAAAATCAAAAACACGCCGCCACTTATCCGAATTTTGGATGATTGAACCCGAAATGGCATTTTACAACAACGAAATGAACATGGACTTGATTGAAAAGTTCCTGCAATTCGTGGTCGGCGATGTGTTGAAACATTGCAAATTTGAATTTGAAGCCATCGAGCGCGATACAGCCGTGTTGGAAAACCTTGTAAGTAAGTCGTTTATGCGATTAACTTACGACAACGCCGTCAGTATTCTGAAAGGCGAACAAGCTGTGGACGGAAAAACCACTATCGAAACGCTCGAAGCAGATTTAGCACAAGTTCATGCCGAAATAAACGCAAAACAAGCGGAAATTGCAGAAAAAGAAGCTACAATTGCAAGCGGAACTGTTAAAAAAGGGCAAATCAATTTCATGCAAAATAAAATTGACACGTTAAAAAATGAAATCAAAGAGCTTGAAACTCAGGCCGAAAATATACCGCAATGGTTGAATTCCGCCAAAAGTTTTGAATACGGCAGCGATTTCGGCGGCTCGGACGAAACCGTGCTCACCCGCATGTTCGATGTGCCTGTGATGGTTTACAATTGGCCTCACGAAATTAAAGCCTTCTACATGAAACGCGATGTTACCGGAAATTTTGCAAAAGGCGTGGACGTGCTTGCACCCGAAGGCTACGGCGAAATCGTGGGCGGCGGCGAACGCGAAACGAACTTAGATTTCTTGGTCGGAAAAATCGAAGAACATAAACTTCCGATGGAAGCATTTGAGTGGTATTTAGATTTGCGCAAATACGGTTCCGTGCCGCACGCCGGCTTCGGTCTCGGCTTGGAACGCATGGTGGCTTGGTTGTGCAAACTCAAACACATCCGCGAAACCATACCGTTCCCGCGCATGTACGGACGCTTGAAACCCTAACAAAATCTGTTGTCATAAAGTGGTCAAATGATTGTCATTCATTGTTTTATTGACCACTTATGACTCTTATTCACAATAACATGACAAAAACAGCAGTAGTTATCGGAGCAAGCGGATTGACCGGAGGATTTTTGGTAAAACGACTGGTTGAAAATCCGAGCTACGACAAAATAATTATCGCAGCTCGAAAACCCATCGCCGAAAATTGAAACGAAAATCATTGATTTTCAAAACATTCCTGATTATATTTCCGCTGTAAAAGGTAACGATATTTTTTGCTGCATCGGCTCAACGTTGCGCAAAGCCGGAAGTATTGAGGCATTTCGTAAAATTGACGTGGATATTCCGCTTTACGCTGCAAAAAGCGCAAAGGCAAACGGCGC
>DYSM01000427.1 GCA_020718265.1 Draconibacterium orientale
TAATTTAACTTTACAAACTTTCAACTTTATGACTTTTTATACTGAACTCACTTATATTTTTGAGATAAGGCTGATTTTTACAAATACGCCTCTCAATATAGAGGTGTAGAGATACCCGACAGAAAAAAAAACGAGCAAAAACTTGGCTTGGAAGAATTTTTGAAAGAACAAAACAACCGCGTTAAAACTGCAAAATCGAACATAGGCTTCGATTCATCAAAGGCGAATACACTTCAAATGAATATTGAAAACCAGACCGTAACCGGAAGCGTACCTTATTATTTTGAATTTAGGTAATAAGATATAACGCATTACACAATTTCAGCTTAACAACATCTTTTTTTATAGAAATATTGGAACAAAAATTTCTAATTTTGAACAGAATTATTTTGTCCGAAAAAATATGAAATCATACCACATTCTTACGATAAATCCCGGTTCGACATCCACAAAAATAGGTGTGTTCAAGAACGACGATTTGCTGTTTGAACTCAATGTAAGCCACAGTCCCAAGCAATTGGAGGAGTTTACCGAAATTTGGGATCAATACACGTTCAGAAAAAATGAAATTGCTGCCGCGCTTAAATCCAAAGGCTTCGACATGAGCACCTTAGATGCTGTTGTCGGACGCGGCGGACTCATAAAACCCGTGCCGAGCGGAACGTATTATATCGACCAAGAAATGATAGAACATGCGCGCGTTGGGTTACAAGGACATCACGCCTCGAACTTGGGTTGCGTGATTGCATACAGCATCGGTTGGGAAAATAATATTCCGTCGTTTATCGTGGATCCGCCGGCTGTGAACGACTTGGAACCGCTTGCGAAAATTTCCGGGCACAAAGATTTTGAGCGAAATTCCATTATGCACGCGCTCAACATATTCGCAACAGCCCGAAAATACGCCAAAAGCATAGGCAAACGTTACGACGAATTGAACTTGGTTGTGGCACACATGGGCGGCGGCGTAACCGTGGCGGCTCTGCGCGACGGCAAAGCTATCAATGTAAACAACGGCTTGTACGAAGGTCCGTTCACGCCCGAACGCAGCGGAAGTCTGCCGCTGTTTCCGTTTATGGAAAAATGTTTGTCGGGAAAATACACACCACAGGAACTTAAAAAAATGGTCGTCGGGCGAGGCGGATTAGTGTCGTATTTCAACACAAACAATGCACGCGACGTTGAGAAAATGGTTGCCGCAGGTTCGGAAAAATATAAACTGATTTTTGAGGCAATGGCGTATCAAATCGCCGAAGAAATAGGCAAACGCGCCACAAATTTAAAAGGTAAAGTCGATGCAGTCTTGCTCACGGGCGGACTCGCCCACTCTAAAACGCTGACCGGCTGGATTAAAGAGCGCACCGAATTTATTTCCAAAGTTGAAATTCTTGCCGGCGAACAAGAACTTACCGCACTTGCCGAAGGCGGATTGCGCGTACTGCGCAACGAGGATCGCGCCAAAGACTACGCCGGACGTATTAAAAAAATCGGCATCATTTATTGGGACAATATTGAGGTTTACGTTTCGGCAATCAATCATATAGAAGACCGCCTGCGCCGTGACGGATTTGTATTTCGCAAAGAAAACAGCAATTTACAAATCAATTATAAAAACTGTAAACGCGACGAAGAGAGTGTTGCCAAAGCTGTGGACTCATTCAGAACGGACGGCACGGAACTCATTTTTTCCGTCGGCTCGCCCGTGAGCGTGCGCTTGGGACAATATTTACAAAACGACGACCTACCTGTCATATTCACAGGCATTTACAGCCCGACTGTTATCAGCGATTTCGATATTGAAACCAATAAAAACTTTTATGCCACCTGTTATTCGCCCGGAATGCAGCAGCAATTTGAAAATACCGTTTTAGCGTTTGAGCCGGAGTTGAAAAAAATCGGCGTTCTCTATCGGCGCGGCGAGTTGCAATCGGAAATTCAGTTCGACGATGTACGTGAGTATTGTAAATCAAAAACAATCGAACTCATAAGCTTTGAAGTGCAAGAGGCTGAGGATATTGCCAAAGCCGCCGACCACATGCGCAAGCAAAATGTGAAATGGGTTTACATTGCAACCAGCACCATGATTGCCGGCACTGCGTATGACGAACTGCTTCATATTACAGAAAAATTCCATACCGTTTGTTTGCTCGAAGATACTGTAATTCGCGGAGGATTAATGGGTTATGTTGTGCCTTGGAAAGATGTTACCAAAGCCGCCGTCGATATTGCTATGGGTATTTTTGACAAGAAAAAAGTCATTAATCGGTTCGTAAAACCGGACACCACGCAACTGATTATCAATCGCGATACCGCAGCAAAACTTGGATTTGAAGTGCCGCC
>DYSM01000428.1 GCA_020718265.1 Draconibacterium orientale
AGCTTTGCCAAAGTCGTAGATTGTTTGTTTATCTGTTAATAATCAAACAATCAACTTTGGCAAAGCTAACGAAATATTGAGTAAGAAACTTCTAACTTTTTGAGATTCAGTAGCACGCAAAGTAATTCAGTTCCGAATATTTTTAGAACTTCGGTTGAAACTAAAAAAAACAATAAATGACAAATTTTGACTACTGAATGACCACCGAATAACAAAACTTCGATATAAAAGATGACTATAACCTACACAATAACAAGTATTTACGGTTTTTCTTACAAGCATTACATACAATGCAAATGTTTTTGGACTAATTCCGAAATTGCTTCATGATTTCCGTACAAACGCTCGCTCAAATCGGCGTCGTCGTAACTTTTTAGTTTGCGAATAAATCCGTCGATGGTTGCTTTGGGAAACACATTGTCTTGTTCGTAAAAATTTCGGTCGCGTTCCAAGAAATCTGCCGATTTTGCGCAAGAAGCAGGTAATGCAACAAGCTGATTCAGAACAGATTCGTTATCTTTTTTGAAGATATTAACTTTCACATACAATTTTTCGGCAATCGCGAGCGCATCTTCGCGCAAAATGCCGTCCATTGCTGCCAAAATCATGCCCGACATGAGATGATACAAGTCCGCAGAGCCGTCGGGCACGCGCAATTCTGCAGTTTGTTTGCCCGGAATGTAAGGCACATCGCCGCGTTCCTGCGGGTTGGCATCTTTTATCATTTGGGTTCTGGCAATCCAGCCCAGCGGCACACGCACGAGGGCGGAGCGGTTGCTGTCGCCCCAACAAACCATGGTCGGCGCTTCTTGGTGCGGAACAAGGCGCAGGTAAGAAGTCGGAATTGTGTTGCCGAACGCCGTGAGCGACTGCGCTTTATCTAACATTCCGGCAATGACTTTTCGTGCCAAATCCGACACGCCGTTTTCATTTGCCATCAGATTTATGCCGTCTTTATCCACCTGAAAATGAACATGTAAACCGCTTCCGGCTTTGCCGACCGTAATTTTTGGAGCAAAACTTATAATTGCACCGTATTTTTTTCCCAACATGCGCAAAATCCATTTTGCCAAAACGAGCTGTTCCACAGCATCTTGCGGCTCGACGGGAATAAATTCAATTTCGTGTTGTTCGTACGTGTGTGTGTCGGTGCTGAAATTTCCGACTTCGGCATGACCGTATTTTATTTTTCCGCCGCATTGCGCAATCAACAGCATTGCTTCGGTGCGCAAATGTTCAAAACTTGCAAACGGCGGCGACGAATGGTAGCCTTTTTGGTCAATTTCGGGGTATAAATTATTTTTCGGGCTGATAACATAGTATTCCAACTCGCCCATCGCCTTGAATTCCATACCGGTTTTGGCTTTGAACGTGCGCACGGCTTTGCGCAAAATATGTTCGGGTGCAATTTCCAGCGGTGTGCCTTCCTTGGTGTAAAACGAGCAGAACAAATCGAGCGTCGGGCGTTCGGCAAACGGATTCACATACGCGGAGCTAAAGCGCGGAATGACATACAAATCGCTCTTTCCTGCCTCAATGTATGAGAACAAACTCGAGCCGTCCACGCGCTCACCTGTGGACAAAATGGACTCTAAATAATCTTTGCTCGTGATAACAAAATTGAGCATTTTTAACTTTCCGTCTTCGGCTACATATCTGAAATTAAGCATTTCAATACGACTGTCGTCAATAAATTTGATGATGTCGTATTTTGTAAATTCCGATGCCGGTTTTTTCAAATGTTGAACCAATTTGTTTGGGTTCATCAGGATTTCGAGGTCTCTCATGTGTGAAATTTTTTTGTAAAGTTAGTATTCTAAAATCGAATATGCTGTGCCGAACGGCACGTTTTCCGAAATTTTCTATATATGAATCTTGCAAAATTGCGATAATTGAGTAAATTTGCGTAAAAAATTAATGAAAAAGAAATTAGAAATTTCACATTTGATTGAATTAGCAAAAGATTTTTGTATCAAAGAGGCACAATACAAAAACACTGAGGGACTGTAACGAAATAACTTGGTTATATGATGAAAAATTAAAATACTTTGAAAAAAAAGGCATCTTTCATTTTTCGGTTGACACTTTTTTTGAGAAACATTATTTTTTTTTGAATTTTAACCTTAGTAAAAATATAATAATTCTATTTTTTAACCTTATTACCTAATTGTATATATTTAATAATGAGTTAATAAGGTTGATTTTATTTTGGATTTATAATTTTTACTAAGATTGAAAATAATAAAATAAGGTTTTAATAATTTTTAAAAAAGTGTAAACTACTTTGTAACTATTCAGCCGCTCTTGATTTTTAAAACAATTGATTATCAACACGATA
>DYSM01000054.1 GCA_020718265.1 Draconibacterium orientale
CGTAATTTCATTTATCTGATTAATCAATTGTTTTATATTTTCAATCATATCATTTGTTTTTATTAATGAGTTCAGTATAAAAAGTCATAAAGTTGAAAGTTTGTAAAGTTAAATTACTGATAATAAGCAATTTACTTAAATTATAAAATATTTTCAAAAACACTGATAATCAAGCATATAGATTGTTTAGCTAAAATAAAACAGGCTTTTTAGACCGGACTCATTAATATTTCACGATAAAATGCTGTTTTGAAAGTTCCTTATTGAAAAAAACAATTCCGATTTGAAATAAGTCAAGCGAAAGCGTAACCTGAGGATGTCTATTGATTTGATTCCAAGCCTGTTGCATATCAACACTCCAATGAATGTCATCAAACACAAAAATTGATTTTTCGTGAGCTTTTTTTAGACATTCGTAAAAATAGTTAAGCGTTGCAGCACCTCTGTGATTTCCGTCGATGTATGCAAAATCAAGATTATCAAACTTTTGAAAAACTATTGGCAGCTGTTCTGAAAATTCGCCCGTAAATTGTTCGATATTTTTCACATTTAATTTTTTGAAATTTTTTGATGCAAAATTTGATGTTTCAGGACAACCTTCAATTGTATAAACCATTGATTTTGAATTGGAAAGCGCAAAACTCAATGTTCCTATGCCAAGCGAAGTTCCAAGTTCCAAAATTGTTTTGGGTTCAAAATATTTGACCATACGAAACAAAAGTTCGGAATATTTAGGACGAACCGCCGAAAAATACGCTATATCACTAATTTTTCGCTCAGGTGATTTCATAATTTTAGAACCTGCGCCAAAGTCCGTAACCGTCAGTGTTTCAGTGCTTTTCAATAATTGTTTGTATAATTTTGAAATAGAATTCTGTGCATACCAACGCCCTTGCTCGTTTAACACATTTCGGATAAAATTATATAAAAAAGGCGAATGTATGCCGTGTCCTCTTGCGTGGCGAGCTGAAAATTTATACTGAAAAAATCTTAGTAAGAAACTGATTTTCTGGAACATATCAGAATCCGGGTTGAAGCGTTTTTTGGTAAGTCTTATAACTTTGCTTTATGGCAACGATGAGGTCGTATTTGTTTGCACTGAGAATAAATTCACGACTAAAATTGCAGAATTTCATAAAGTCATCTACGTTTTCAGCTTCAATATCAACACTTTGCGTAACGAGTTCAGCATTAAATTTGAGCGCAATTAAATCGTATTGGTATTCAAGAGCCGACAATTCGCGCACTTTTTCCATTTGCTTTTGTCGGTCGGACGTGTATGGAATCGGAATGCCGACAGACGCGGAAGCCGCAAGCATCCTAAGCTCTTCTTCGGAAATTACGGTGTGAAACCAATCTTCAATGCGCCCTTGCTGCGGGTCGGGCAACACCTCGGTATGTGCAAAATCGAATTCAAAATCCTTCCATCGTGCAGCATAAATATCGACATTCGGCAGCGAATAAATTTTTGGTAACATTTTGATAATACGAATGTTATCTGAAGTTATCATGGTATCGGCAAAGGCGATATATTCGGTTTCGTAACCGACGGCGGAAATTCGCAAAACATCAGTCCTCAGCAAAGTAAGATGAAAAAAGCCTGCTGTATCTGTTTGAACTACAGTGCGTTTTTTGAGATTTGTGATTGAAGCATTCGGAATTGAACGCCCGGACGAACTGTCGGAAATTTTCGCAGTAATTTGCACAACTTCCTGAGCTTTAACAATGTATGTAAAACTAAGAAGCCAAAAAATGAGCAGAATCTTTTTCAATGCACTGAATTTTATGCAAATATAACACTTAAAAAAAATTGTTTGCAATAAAAAAAGTTAATCGTAACCTAAAAAGCATTAAATCAACTTACAAAAACTGCACGACGACGGCTCAAAAACACTTCGTTTACAAATTCGAGGTCATCTTTAAACGTTTCGTAAAACGACAACATTTCTTTGTCCGGATTGTTAATTTTATATCGAATTTCTTCCGCTACGTTCGCCATGCGCGCCATTGCAACGAAACGCGACACTATATAAATCAATGCCGAAAGCAAAATAATAGCTATGCCCCAGCCTGTTGAACCTTGATAAAATGCTGAAAAAGAGCTTGTTGCAAGAAGCAATAAACTCACAAAAATTTCCAAAAAATTATATTCTACATGCAAAACAGGAATATGTCCGTGCAAAGTCATACGAAAACGCGCTTTAGTTACTGCGTTAAACGGATTCCAACCGTTCCAAACATGGCGTGCAACTGTGCCGCGAAATTCCAAAAAAGTGCCTTCTCTTTTTATGTCAAAAATGTAGGAAGCCGAAATTTTTTTCTTTAACTGCTCAAAAAAAAGCTCACGAAACGTGTCTTTATTTTTGCCGGTAATCAGCAAAAATCGTTCGCGATGAATGATAAAAAAGTCGAGCCACTTAAGCATCCGAATTCTATTTTTTTTGAGAGGTTTTCCGCGTAAAGTTAAATAATTTTATGCAAGAAATTGTATTTTGTTTAAATTTACAAAATACGCAACACAGACCTAAGATTATTCATAAATCATTGATATATTATTTTTTAAACAACAAAGTAAACAAAGTTTTACATCGTATAAACATCAATTAATCAATTATTTAAAGTATATAAAAAAATTTCAATTTCTCTAAAAAAAAATTAATGACCGACATTATCGAATACAGTTTTGTAATTCCGGCGTTCAACGAACAGGAAAGTATTCCCTTACTTTTCAATCGTTTACTTGAAATTTCCGAAAAATTATCCGGAAATAAAGAATACATTTTTGTAAACGACGGAAGCTCCGACCAAACGTTGCGAGTACTAACAGAACTTTCTGTTTTACATAAATCCTTAAAAATCATAAATTTAAGCCGAAATTTTGGACATCAGGCTGCACTTTCTGCCGGCTTGAGATACGCAAGCGGAAACGCCGTAATTTCGATGGATTGTGATTTGCAAGACCCGCCGGAAGTGATTCTTGATATGATTGACCGTTGGAAAAATGGATTTGATGTTGTGTACGCGCGACGTTTGAATTTCAGAGAAGACAATTTTTTAAAAAAAATAGGCTCAAAAATTTTCTACAGATTGATGGGCAAATTTTCACATATCCGAATTCCGCGCAACGTCGGCGATTTCCGTTTGGTGGATAAACGCGTGTTGCGCGAGTTGAACAAAATGCCCGAACATGCTCGTTATCTGCGTGGTATGGTTGCTTGGACGGGTTTCAAACATTGCTTTGTGGACTACATGCGCCCCGACCGCGCGCAGGGAAAATCGGGTTACACGTTCGCTAAACTTGCCACGCTCGGCATGGACGGCATGTTTAATTTTTCGATGCTTCCGTTACGACTCGGTTTTTTGCTCGGAATTGTGAGCATTATAGCAGGTTTTGGATTACTTTTTTACCAAATCGGAGATGTACTTATAAACAAGGTGTATTACCACCTTTATAAATGGCTGATTGTCGTTTTATTTATTTTCATGGGCTTTATGTTTCTGCTGTTATGGATTTTGGGCGAATATATCGGCAAAATTTACGACGATGTGCGCAACCGTCCGCTTTATGTGATTGAAAATCTTAAAAATTTCGACAATGCGTAACTTGCTGATTTTGAACTATGAATACCCTCCGCTTGGCGGCGGCGCAGGCGTTGTGTCGCGCTATCATGCAGAATATTTAGCAAAATTCGGTTATAAAGTAACGGTTGTAACGACTTGGTTTGAAGGTGAAAACGAAATTTCGGAAACTGAAAATCTAACAATAATCAAACTCAAATCCAAACGCAAAGTCAAGCACAAATCGACACCCGATGAATGGTTGTCGTGGATTGCGATGTCTAAAAAATTCCTAAGCAAATATCTGAAAACCAACACGATTGATTATTGCATGGCACATTTCGCGCTTCCGGGCGGAGAAGTTGCACGCTTTATCCAAAAACGATTCAAAATTCCATATTCGGTAGTTTCACACGGACAAGATATTCCGTGGTTTTTTAGGCAGCAAATGTTTAAATATCATGTATTTACATATTTTTGGATAAAAAGAATTTGCACCAAAGCGGATAAACTGATTTTGCTTACAGAAGCCATGAAACAAAACGCCGACAGATTTATGGGCGCACAAAAAAACAAAAATTGCATTGTTCCAAACGGCTGTGATACAAGCGTTTTCAAACCGGATTTCTCGAAAAAAAGTTCAAAATTTAAAATTTTATTTATCGGCAGATTGGTTGAACAGAAAGATCCGATGACTTTTTTGAAAACGATAAAAATTCTATCAACGAAAATATCTGCGAAAGATATAGAAATCAAGATTTTAGGCGACGGACCGATGCGTGCAAAAATGGAAAGTTTTTGTTTGGAAAATCAATTAACGGAAATTTTGAACTTTTCAGGTTGGGTTTCAAAATCTGAAATGCTCGAAGAATATCAATCATCTCATTTACAAATAATTACATCAAAAGCAGAAGCCATGTCCATTGCTGCGTTGGAAGGCTTTTCCGCCGGATTATTCGTGCTTAGTACGCCTGTGAGCGGCAACACGGATGTGATTTCGGAAGGTGTAAACGGCGAGTTTATTCCGTTTTCGAATGCAGAAGTTCTCGCGGAAAGTATTTTGAATTTTTATCAAACTAAATTTTCAAATAACTATTCCGTACCTTCGGATTTTTTAGAAAATTTCAGAAAAAAATATGATTGGACGGAGGTTGTAAAAAAATTAATTTCGGAAATAAATAGTTCAATCTAAACAATTTTTATAGCAAAAATAAAGTTTATCAAAAAAATCAACCATGAGCAAAACCATACACGCCGTTACAGGAGCGTTCGGATATTCCGGAAAGTATATTGCTAAACTATTGTTAGACAAGGGCAAACACGTCATCACAATCACAAATTCGTTGTTGCGTCCTAATCCGTTCGGCGATAAATTGAAGGCTTTTGCATTCAATTTTGATAAACCGGAACTTTTGGCGGAAAGCTTGAAAGACGTAAAAGTTTTGTATAACACCTACTGGGTGCGTTTCAACCACAAAACCTTCACGCACGCAGATGCGGTGCGAAATACAAAAATTTTGTTTGAAGCCGCCAAAAAAGCCGGCGTGGAAAAGATTGTGCACGTGAGCATCACAAATCCGCGTATAGATTCTGATTTAGAATATTTTAGCGGAAAAGCCGAATTGGAAAATGCACTCAAAGCCACCGGAATTTCCTACAGCATTTTGCGCCCGACAGTAATTTTCGGACAGGAAGATATTCTGCTCAACAACATTGCTTGGGTGATGCGCCGCTTTCCGATTGTGGGCGTGTTCGGTGATGGCGAATACAAGTTGCAACCACTTCGTGTTGAAGACCTTGCAGAGCTTGCCGTGCACGAAGGTGCAAATCCGAACTCTGTAACAATTGACGCTATTGGAAAAGAAACATACACCTACAAAGGTTTGATGCAAACTATCGGAAAAATTATCGGAAAAGAACGAAAAATCATTTCGGTTTCGGATAATTTGGGCTATTTTGTGGCTAAAATTGTGGGTTGGTTGAAAAAAGATACCTTCCTCACGCGCGAAGAAATTAAGGGTTTAAAAGAAAATTATTTATTTACACAATCGCCCGGAGTCGGCAAAATTATTCTCAGCCGGTGGGCAGCCAAACACAAAGATACGCTTGGCAAACGCTACTCCGGCGAGCTCACACGACGAAAAAACAGAAGCAAAACGTATGAAGAATTGCGGTTTGATTAATAAAATTTTAGACTTTAGACTATCGATTATAGAAAATTAATTTGTAACTTTGAGGGAAAAATCAAAAATGAATACCGTAACTGTAAACGAAACAGAATTAATTTATTTGAAAGAATCTGTGCTCAAATTGCAAAACGAAATTGACGATTTGAGACAAAACTATTTGGGTTTAATAAATCGACTTTCGTCTCAAACAAATGAAAATCAGAATCTTTCAGATGAATTAATCAAAGAATCCGAACACCGTCTTCGAGAAATTGAAAAAGGGAACATAAAAATTTACGATTGGAAAAGCATAGCCGGCAAATATGGACTTGTTGTATAAAATCTCAATTTCCGAAGCCGCTCTAACTGAATTCGATGAAGCCTATCTTTATTACAAATCAATTGAAGATGAGCTTGGAGTAAAATTTGCAAACAGCATCAACTCAGAATACGTCAGACTTTGCCAAAATCCATATCTGTTTAAAGAGGTTGGCAAGGCGGTGAGGCAATGTATTGTAGAAACTTTTCCTTATGTGGTTCATTACAAAGTAATTGAAACAGAACAAGAAATTCTTATAATTTCCGTATTTCACACAGCACGCAACCCCAAAATTTGGAAGAATAGATTATAGCCCCCTCTTTTACACAACTTTATACGATTCGTCTTCGTGTTGCGCCGGGTTGAAAAATGAGTTGCGCGGCGGATACTCAAACGACATGGGTTTGCCCGTAATCGGATGAGAAAATTCTAAATGGTAGGCAAGCAATCGCACTTGACGCACAAAATCGGCTTTTGCGCCGTATTTTCTGTCGCCTACAATCGGACAACCGATATGAGCCAAATGCGCGCGAATTTGATTTTTTCTGCCTGTATGTAGCTTAATATCAAGTAGATGATATTGCGTAACTGAGCGCAAATATTCGTATTCGGTTTCGGCGTATTTGCTGTCGGCGGCTTCGTATTTGTGGCAATACATTTTCATATTCGGACCTTCTTTGAGCCAAGTCGCAATCACGCCTTTGTCTTCAGGCGGACGATTTTCGGTAAGTGCCAGATATTTTTTTGTAACGCTCTCCCACTCTTCTTTAAAAAGTTCACGAATTTCTTCCGATTTTGCAAACAGAATTAAGCCTTCAACCTCACGGTCAATACGATGCACAGCCCAAAGACGAATTTTTGTTTCGGCGCGGTACGTCAAAAAATCTTCCAACAATTTGTGGAACGTGGTTTCTCGTCCGGGTGTTTCGCCGGCAGTTACGAGTCCTGGCGGTTTTACGGCAACAACGATGTGCGCATCTTCGTGCAAAATTACAACCGGTCGATTGCGGTCGGGGCGTTGAACTGCGGGTTTTGGTTTTTCCAATTTCAAAAATTCAACGGTTTGTCCTTCCTTCAAAAGCGTTGAGTGAATGGCTTTTACAACTTCGCCGTTAATTTCGACACGCGAATATTGAATCATTTTTTTGGCTTTTTGCTTTGACATTCCGGCATTTTTTTCCAAAATTAGGTCGAGCAACGTCGTATCTTTTTTTACAAAATATTTCATATCAAGAATGAATATTGATTATTGAATATTGAAAAGTATTTGAATTGAACATTTCAAAAACCTCATAAAAACGGCTGTAAAGTTACACATTATAGAGAAAGCTAAAGCTAAAAAATGAAAATATTACAAAAAATTGAAAATATTCTGTCGGTTTAGTCTAAGATAAAAACATCTTCAAATAAATTTTGTATGTTTGTATCAAATATTTCCGTATTTTTGTCAAAATTGATTCATTTGTGAAGTCGTATATCGGATATGTATTTTTTAAGCTTACAGCATTGAGTTTCAAGCTGATGCCATTCTCTATTTTGTATTTTTATTCGGATATTTTGTATTTTTTGCTTTACAAAGTTATTGGATATCGAAAAAAAGTCGTTTTTAATAATCTGCGCAGTGCGTTTCCCGAAAAATCGGAAAAGGAGATTGAGTTTCTTGCAAAAAAATTCTATAAACATCTGTCAGACATAACTTTAGAAGGCATAAAAGCATTCACGATGAGCAAAAAACAAATGCTTGCGCGCTTCAAAATTGTTGAAGATGAAATTGTTCAAAACTATTACGCAGAAGGCAAAAGCATTATCGCGCTCGCGGCGCATTATTCGAATTGGGAATGGGGCGGCATAGGTGCGCAAGTCATTCCGCATGAGCTATTTACGCTTTACAAACCTTTGAAAAATATTTATATCGACAAATACGCGCGCGCATCGCGTTCGGTTTGGGGTGCGAACATGATTTCGATAAAAAAAACCTACGAATTTTTCAAGGAAGAACATCCGCGCCCGCGCATTGTGTTTATGCTTGCCGACCAAAGTTCGCACAAACGCCAACAAGCATATTGGATTGATTTTTTGAATCACAAAACTGATTTTTTGCACGGACCCGAAAAATACGCTAAATTGTTCAATTTTCCGGTCGTCTATGCGTACGTAACACGTGTAAAAAGAGGTTTCTATGAGGTTCGTTTTCTGAATGTTACAGACAATCCGAAAGATTTACCCGAAACCGAACTTACAAAGGAATTTGCAAGAATTTTGGAAACATATATAAAACAAGACCAAAGTCAATGGCTTTGGTCGCATAAACGCTGGAAACACAGCCCGCCCACGGAGGCGCAATCCGTTTCTTAATTAGTTTTTTTCATTAAATTTTAGCTTTAATATGATTAATTCCGTCAGATTTAACAACAAATTGCAAAAAGAATTTGCAATGACTTTGAAACAACGTGTGGACGATTATTTTAAAACCAACAACCGTTCCAAATTTGGAGGTTCGCGTATTATTTTAAAAGCCATACTCCTCACGACCATGTATTTGGGAGCTTACGCGCTGATACTCACAAACCAGTTCAACGTCTATATTATGTGGGCGTTTACAGGCGTAATGGGAATTGGTGCTGCGGGAATCGGCATGGCTTTCATGCACGATGCAAACCACGAATCGTTCAGTGCAAATAAAGGTTTGAACAAATTTTTTAGTTTTTCGCTGGAACTGCTCGGCGGCAGCTCAATGAATTGGCGCATTCAACACAATGTTTTGCATCATACGTACACAAACATTGAGGAATTAGACGAAGATGTGAGTTCGCGTGCGCTGTATCGCTTCACAAAGGGCGCGAAACATTACAAAATGCACCGATTTCAGCACATTTATATGTTTTTTCTTTACACATTAATGACCTATTCTTGGATTGTGGTTGCCGATTTTTTTCAACTTCACAGATATTATAAAGCCGGCTTGCTCGGACCGAACCGAAGTTTTGGCAAAGAACTTGCACGGCTAATTGTTGGAAAAATGTTCTATTACAGCTACATGGTTGTGCTGCCGCTCATACTTGTCGATATTACTTGGTGGCAACTAATTATAGGGTTTTCAACGGTACATTTTATCTTAGGATTTATTCTTGCTGTTACATTTCAGTTGGCGCATTTGGTAGAAAAAACCGATTTTCCTGACCCGATTGACGACCAAATTGACGAAAATTGGTATGTTCACCAACTTGCAACGACTGCAGATTTTGCGCAACACAACAAAATTTTAACATGGTACATCGGCGGATTGAATTATCAAGTAGAGCACCATTTGTTTCCGCATATCAGCCATGTACATTATCCTGCGCTGTCGAAAATTGTTAAAGAAACGACCGACGAATTTAAAGTTCGGTACAATGTTTACAAAAATATTCCGGAGGCTCTCGCATCGCACGTGCGCATGTTAGTTCGCTTGGGCAAAGCTCCGGTTTCTGCATAAAGACTCTTCGAGCGACAGTTATTTCGTGTTTAAAAGAAAACCGTGTAAATATTTGATTTTATGTAAA
The DNA here is from genome assembly GCA_020718265.1 of Draconibacterium orientale. Lineage (GTDB taxonomy): Bacteria > Bacteroidota > Bacteroidia > Bacteroidales > JAADGE01 > DYOJ01. The sequence goes on from DYSM01000054.1 coordinate 9,588, forward strand.
TTATAACCAATTTTTAAATCAAATGTTTTGTCATTCAGTTGTGCTTTTTAGTTTCAATTGAATCTCGACTGTATTTCAACAGTATTTCTAACAACATTCGGAACAGAATTACGCTATATAATACAGAATTTCAATGAGTTATGAATTTTCTTATACAGACTGTTTACTTGACTGTCGCTTTTTTAACAATCAAAACACATGAAAAAAGTAAAAATCACAGGCATTGTGCTTATTGTTTTAGTCGGAATATTTTTTCTCGGACCGCGCGAAAACGTTCTGCCGTTAAATCTCTCATTACAAGATAGTTTGCCTTCGGATTTAAAACTTCTTGAAACGTATATCCAAACCAGAGAATCTGCCGAAAAAGATTTAAAACCCGACAACGAAGCACGAATTTTGTGGGCAAATCCGGATTCCGTTTCGCAGACTGAATATGCGTTTGTGTATTTACACGGATTTTCCGCTTCGCACGCCGAAGGTAACGGCTTGTATCCGGAACTTGCAAAACGCTACAAAGCAAACACTTACTTGCCCCGTATGCACGCGCACGGAACCGAACGCGCCGAAAACATGTTGGAATTTGATATTGAAAAATATTGGCAATCGGCTCAAGAAGCTCTGATTATCGGACGAAAATTAGGCAAGAAAGTCGTTCTCGTCGGCACGTCCACAGGCGGCTCACTTGCATTGATGCTGGCTTCACAATACGATGATATTGAGGCAATTATGCTCTATTCGCCCAATATTGATTTAGATAATAAAACGTCCGAAATTTTACGAATGCCTTGGGGTTTGCAACTCGCGCGGCTCGTTTCCGGCGGAAAATATCACACTTACGATGCAACACCCGAGTCGAAAAAATATTGGCAAATCCAATATCGTCTTGAAGCCTTGATGCGTGTAAAACTCATGTTACACGAATTTATGACCGTCGAAACATTTTCAAAAGTAACTGAACCGGCGTATCTTGGCTATTATTACAAAAACGAAGAAGAACGAGACAAAACGGTTTCAGTTCCGAGAATGCTTGAAATGTTTGAAGAGCTTGGCACTCCGAAAAATCAGAAACAAAAAGATGCTTTTGCCGAAGCCGGCGAACACGTCATGACTTGGACAGAAACCGCCAAAGACTTGGAAAATATTAAAACAGAGAGCTTTAAGTTTTTAGACGAAGTGATTTTTAAGAAAAAAAACTAACGAAACAGCGTTACGGTTCCTTTTTCTTCATATTCAATTCCGTCTTTCCCTTTTCCTTTGATGACGTAAAAATAAACGCCGGGCGAAGCGCGCAAGTTTGCTATCGGCGTGCGACCGTCCCAGCCGGTATCTGTGATTTCGTCCTCATTTTCAGTTTGATACATCAATTCGCCCCAACGATTATAAATTGAAATTCGGAACGTTTCCATGCCTTTTACGGTAACTTTGAAAAAATCGTTCATGCCATCTTCGTTCGGGCTAAACACATTTTGACTGTTTTCCACGCTCGACGGCTCAATCGAAACTTTTATTGTAACAGAAATCGTATCTTCACATTCATCGGCATCCGTAACCTTGAGCAGAACTTTGTAATCACCTTTTTCTTTATAAAGATGTGAAAACGAAGGCTCTTCTAATTTTGGCGATTTGTCTCCCAAATCCCATTTTTGCTCAGCAGCCCACGTCGTTGTATTTACCAAATCCACATCAAGTTCGGCATTTCCGGACGAAGGAGTTGCCGTGAAACTCGGTTTTTCAACTTTGATATTGTAAGTTGTATCTTGCGGACAAGCCCAATTGTTTATGACATGAAATTCATAAGCCACATTACCGTAAGCATCAGGGTAAGCCTCTGATATTCCGACAATTGTGTCGCCTGAAAACTGCACGCCCGTTCCTGCAATCTCGGTCGAATTCGGTCGAATCCAAAACGTATTGAGCACATAAAAATCGTTTCCGCGATTTGACGAACGCGCCACACTGTCTGTAAACGTCCAAACAGGCGGAAGAATGGAATCGTTAAACGTTAAAGCCCAAGAAAATACGAAACCGTTGTCTTGCAATACGTTATCGGTGATACGAAGTTTCCAATCGCCGTTTAATTTGCAGCCGTTTAAAACAGAAAAATTATCTTGCGAAAGAAATTGCCCCGCAGGAATAGTCTCATTATCAGCCAATACAGGTAATAAACCAAATGCAGAATCTGTAAAATGATAGTCCAGACCCGTTCCGACATTGTCAGGCAGAGCTTCATCGTTCACAGGCAAAGCGAAAGCGGAATGATTATTTGAATCTAAATCTTTGATAATCATTGATATACCATCGGGACAAATCAATTCGATTTTCAAATTTCCGACATCGGAATGTTCCAAATTTAATGAAACAGAATCCAAAAATCCGGCATGAAAAACAGAATCATTCGGAAATTCGTCAAATGATAGCACAGATTCGTAAACATGTAAATCATCAAAACGTTTCGGTGTCGGCTCAACGAACTCATACACAGGCACATCCTCCCATTTTTCAGGAAACGCTTTTCCTGTCAGCAACACTTGCGAACCTTTGCACACACCGTCATGTTCTTCGGGAATATCCGTTTTTATTTTGGAAAAATTCGGAGGCAAATTTATGCGAACCGGCATAATCCTATGTAAAGTTCGATTATCTTCTGTTCTCACAAATAGTTTCACACGATACCCGCCGCCTTTTACAAAAACATGCGTAACTGAATCTAAATCAAATCCTTCCAAAACTTTATCATCATCAAAATCCCAATTAAGATAAACATTCGAGAGCGTATCGGTTCCTTCTCGAACCAGCGCTTTAAACGTAAGCATCGAATCTCGGCAAACGCTGAGCGTATCTCCGTCGTGCGTGTAAACTGGCATTTTGCTCGAACTCACAGTTAAGTTAAGTTGCGCAAAAAGCGATAAAGAACTCACAATCAAAAAAATGCTAAAAAAAAATGATTTCACTGTTTTGAATTTTGGGCAAAAATAAAGTTTTTAGACGTAACTTTGCAGAAATTATTACGTTTGAAGCAAATTTGGTGTTTTTAAACTCTGTTGATATATTTGAAAATATTTTCGGCAAACGTAATGCTTTTTGGTAAAAATATCGGCAAAGC
>DYSM01000055.1:0-9834 GCA_020718265.1 Draconibacterium orientale
CATTCAATTGAAAAAACAGCTATAATATACATGAAATCAAATATTTAAACGTTTTCTTACAGCGACTATTTATTCAAATTTCATCCATTTTGGGGGATATTTAGTAATTATGTAACAAGTGTAATTGAATGTATTGTCCGATATAAATTCAATAATCTCAAGATTTTCAAAGTTTAAAATTATGCTGTCGTTGTCTGCAATATAGCTGAAGACATTTTTGCGGTGCATGTTTACCATGCTTATTTTATGCAAAATTTCTTCATGGTTTGCACTATCCAAACAACACTCATCGGCAACTAATTTGCACGTTTTCCGCCATTCACGAAAAAAAGAATCATCCGTTTTGATTTTGATTATTTCATGATTTGTACATGAAAATAAGCTAAAAACCAATACAATTAAAATTGAAAAAAGCGGATATTTCATAATTTAAAACAACTTGATTTTCAAGATAAAGACGCACCTTGCGTCTCTACGTTTCATTATACTTTACAAACTCATTCTAACTTTTTCCTCTTACAATTTTCTCATAAATGTCCCATTCTTCGGGTTTTATCACGTCGAGCCAGTTGAATTCGCCTGCGCCGGCAAGCCATTCGCCGCCGTCTATGGTTACTACTTCGCCGGTCATGTAGCCCGAGAAATCGGACACCAAATAGGTTGCCAAATTTGCCAACTCGATATGTTCGCCCGTGCGTTTGAGCGGTATGCGATTGATGAGTTTTTGCTCCATGCGCGGGTCGGGCAACAGGCGTGTCCACGCGCCTTCGGTCGGGAACGGACCGGGCGCAATGGCGTTCAGTCGGATGCCGTATTTGCCCCATTCCGCCGCCAAGCTGCGGGTGAGGTTCAGCACGCCGGCTTTGCTCACGGCAGACGGCACAACATAGCCAGAACCAGTTGAAGCATACGTGGTTACAATATTCAGCATCGTGCCTTTGATGCCTTTTTCAATCCAATATTTGCCCATAGCGAGCGAAAAATAGTATGTGCCTTTCAAAACGATGTCCACAACCACATCGAAGGCTTTGTAACTCAATCGTTCTGTGGGACTTATGAAATTTCCGGCGGCGTTGTTCAGCAACACGTCAATTTGTCCGAACCGCTCGACGGCGGCTTGCATAGCGGCTTCAATTTCGAGCGGTTTGCGCACATCGGCGGCTACTGCGAGAACCGGGTTTCCGGTTTCCGCGCTCAGTTCTGCTGCGGTTTGTTCGAGCACCTCCAACTTGCGGCTCGTAATGACGATGTTTGCGCCCAGCTCCGAGAAGCGTTTGCTCATTGATTTTCCGAGTCCCGTGCCGCCGCCCGTTACGAGTATGGTTTTTCCTTTAAGAAGATTTTCTTGAAACATAATTTTTTAATTTGAAAATTTGAAAATGTGCTAATTTGAAAATGTGATGATTTGCTAATTTTATGAAAACTTTTTCGGGAAAATACCTTTGTATCGGTATAAATAAAATTCAATTTCGTTACAAATATCAGTTATTTTTTCCCTTCTTTTGTTCTTATCTATTAAATCGAATGTTGCTTGATGTGAAAAATCTGAGAATTTAATTTTGTTGATTCTGTCTGTAAAAATGTCCGACCTCCATTCTCTTTTTGAATTTACATATCGCAAAAGCTGTTGATTTTCAGGAATATCCTTGTTATCATCAGCCGGATTACTTTTTTGTCCGAAAAACAGCCATTCTCCAAAATCATCCCCGATAAACATTCGCATCGGTTTCAATTGGTAATAATGCTCTGTTTCTTCTCCCTTCATAATTCCTATATGTATTCCATTTCCCTGACGAAAATAAACATCCAATATAAAATGCAATTCAAAAACTTTGGTATGTGTCAAATAATACTCCAGCTCTTCAATATTTTCAATATCTTCAATGTTTGGGTCAAATTCTATTCGACAATTAAATTTATTTTTGATTTCAATGGTCAATTCAATCCAAAAATGTGCAACTGTTCTAAGTTTAACTTTTTCAAAATTGTCGATTAAATACTTTGTTGATGACATTGTAATATTTTCAGAACTGATGAAATCAAGAATTGCCTCAATTTCTTCATACCTAAAACTATTGTATTGCTCTTGTATTTGGTATAAATTTTCCAAAAGTCTGTTAGCCATAAAATTACGAATACTGATTTATGAAATAGTATATTTTTGTTTGAGATTCGCAATGTGCATTCTTAATTCTTCCAATTCTTCGTTTGTAAAATAGCGATTGGGTTGTTTTGAAAAAATTACAGGAACACCGTTTAACAAATAATGGTCTTCTTTTTCTTCAAAATTTAAGTTCAACCACTCGCCAAACACCTTGCCGTCTTTCACATCTCTGTTAATTCCCGTAAATTCACCTGCCAATCTGTTTGCAAAAACAATCATCTTTGGTTCAGATTGTTCCAAAAGCTTTTTTGAAATTAGTAATTGCCTGAAAATAAATTCATTACCTTTATTGCTAAATTCATCATTGAATTTCTTACTTATAAGTTTTCGTACTTCATCTTGACTTTCTCTGTAAAACAACATATCAAAATGCGTCCAATTCTCCTCAAATCCGGTATTTTTTGTAATTTTATCAAACTTGCTGTAGTATTTATCATTTACTTTATCATAAACGATGTTATCAAGCTGTCCGTCATACTCTGAAATTCCGGCTTCATCCGATTTTCTTATCGAAGGATTCAAACCCACAAACAACAAAGCACTTTTCTTTATAGTTGTCGGCGGTGCAAGCGGTCTTAACTTACAGAAATCATATTCTTTAAACTCATTCCAAAGTTGAAGAATTTCATTTTGAACCAATTCATTCGTGTTAATTTCCATTTGATTTATTTTTTAATATTTTAAAACTTCACAAAGATACTGTTCTGATTTCCCTCTGCCAAACCCAAAAAGACTTTTTTTTGATTTATTTTCAAAATCAGAAAAATTGAAAATTTTGAGCATTATTACGAAATTATGTCGTAGAAAAGCATTTTTCTTGAAAAAAAAGTATTACTTTGTGTGTTTATTGAAGATAACTTTTGTTTGTGAATTGTTAAACTTGGTGATACTTTGTGTCATACTTTGTGTCATACTTCGTGTAACTTTGTGCTATAAAAAGTTTCACAAAGTTGCGCAAAGTTAAAGCACAAAGTTACACAAAGAAAATCTGTAATATTTAGTGCTTGTAAGAAAACTCAGAACTCATTGAAATACTTAATGTTATAGTGATATTTCTACTTGAATGTTTTAAGAAATTCTGTAGAAATTCGATTGAAACTAAAAAAAACAATGAATGACTACTTTTTGACCATTGAATGACTACTAAATGACAAAACATTCGATTGAAAAAATGACCACAACCTACATAATTTCAAATCCTTACACGTTTTCTTACAAACACTAAGTACTATTTTTAATTAAATCGAAAACAACGTGGTGCAACTTTTCAATTATCAACTTAAAGGAATGGGATATTAAATTATTTTTGTAAGTATCAAAATCAAAAACAGCAAACCGATTCCGATACGATACCAGCCGAAATATTTGAATCCGAATTTTTCAACAATAACCAAAAATAATTTTACTGCGCCCCAAGCAGATGCGAAGGCAACAATCAGTCCGAGAAGTAAAATCATTAATTGGTCGGATGTAAACGCAAAATCGCTCTTGAGCAAATCGTAGCTTGATGCGGCTATCATGGTCGGAACTGCCAACAAAAACGAATATTCAGTGGCTTGTTTTTTGTCAAATCCGTTGAACACGCCGCCCACAATGGTTGCTCCCGCACGCGACACGCCCGGAATCATGGAAATACATTGAATCAACCCGATAAAAAGTGCATTCTTGATTGGAATTTTGGAAACATCGTCCACCGTAGTTTTCTTATTTTCTACTTTTTTATCGACAAAAATCAAAATGACTCCGCCCAAAACAAGCGAAATTGAAACCACCAAAGGACTAAACATGGATTTCACAAAATCATACATCAAAAAACCGATTACAACCGTGGGAATGAACGAGATAATGAGTTTTATGTAAATATCGAAACTTTGAAAAAAGCGTTTAATATACATCAAAGCGATTGCGAGAATTGCACCGAGCTGAATGGAAATTTCAAACGTTTTAAGAAATTCGGTTTCCTGCATTCCCATGGCTGCGGATGCCAAAATCATGTGTCCGGTGGAGGAAATAGGCAGAAACTCGGTCAATCCTTCAACGATGCCGAGTATGAGCGCTTGTAACCAAGTCATGCTTATTCGTCCATTTTGGGTTTCTTCATAATGGCATAAATTTCAAAGACGAAACCTGCCAAAATGACAATGGGAGCCAACGTTATTCGACGAAAACTGAACAATTCGTCGGCTTTAAATACATCGGGTTCGTTCGACACGCCGCCCATCATGAGTATGAAACCGAGGACAATAATGCCGAAGCCGATTGCCATCATGATGTAATTTTTTTTGCCCAAAGCAAATCCGAATTTTCCTGATTCGTTTCCCATAATTTATTGATTTTTAACAATTTATTCTTGAAAATATAACTCTTCTTCTCCTGCGTTCAAATACCGATTCACTGACACAAAACCAGAAAAACCGCCGACAGCCGCACCACACGCATAGATGAGTGCAACAATACCCCAAAGTCCTTCGCCGGAGATAATTTCGTTGAAACTTCCGCGCAAAAATAATACTAAAAATGTTAATGCCAAAGATGAAAATGATGCGCCTGCGATTCCGGCAATTATCGTTCTGATTACGAATGGTTTACGCACAAAACTTCTTGTTCCGCCAACCAACAACGCTGTGCGAATGACAAATCGTTTGGCATGAACCGACAAACGCACTGCATTGCCAATGAGCGCAACCGCAACTAAAAGCATGAGCACGGCGACTAAAATTCCGGAGACTGAAAGTCGTTGTAAATTTCTGTTTATCAGTGTTGTAAGATTTTTTTGATAATAAATTTCTTTGACTTTTCCGTTGGTTTGCAGTTTCTGTTTAATGAGCACAATACTGTCCTCTGACAAATATTCGGGTTTCAAATTCAATTCTACCGACGGCGGTAACGCATTGTAGCCCAGCGCATCCGTAAAATCTTGTCCAAGTTCTTCGACCATGATGCGCGTAGCTTGTTCGGGCGAGACGTAAACTGCGCCGCGCACGTAAGGTTCCACGCGTAACTGTTTGGTTATGCGATCGATATCGGCGGGTTTTGTATCTTCGTGCAAAAAAACGGTAACAATGACACTTTTTTCGGCTTCTCGCTTTACGTGTCGTCCGTTAAAAATAAGTAACGCAGTGATACCGAGTATGAAAAGCACCAAACTTATGCTCACAACCGAAATAAAATAGGCTGTACGCACGCGTTGTGTCAGATTCTTTGCTGGTAAATATTTCATTATAGGGGTATTGAAAACTTTACAAAATAAGTAAATAATTTTCGATTCCCAAAAACTAATATTTCAAGCCCTTATTTTCTTTCAAACGCAATGCGCTATAACACAAAATTGTGTTTCACTTTGGACTCCGACATCACAAACGAGCTGTAAAACTGCGTGATGTTGCCGATAATCGAAAACTTATTTGTGATAAAATTATGAAAATCAGCCATATCTTCACAGTACACTTTGACTAAAAAATCGGAACTTCCGGAAATGTAATACAATTCCATAACCTCCTCAATATCTTGCATGTGCGCCTCGAACTCATCGATGGCTTCTTTGGTGTGTTTGTCTAACGATACGGAAATGTAAACAATCAGTTTTTTACCGATTTGCTTTGGGTCCACAAGCGTGATATATTGCTGAATGTAGCCGTTTTTTTCGAGCTTTTTGATGCGCTCGTGTATGGGCGTTGTGGATAAAAACAGGCGTTCGGACAGCTCCCGAATCGTAATTCGGCTGTTGGTTTGCAGAAGGTTAAGTAGTTTTCTGTCAATTTCGTCGAGCGTATTCATACCGGCTTATTTTTCTAAACTAATAAAATCAATATCGCACAAATATAAAAAAATTCTGTGAAATATCAAATATATGTGAATTTTTACCATATATTTAAAACATAAAAGAAGTTTGTAATATTATTCGTAACTTGCACAGCAAATTCACCTGATAATCAATTTATAATTCATAATTCATAACTCTATATGATACAAGTTATTGACAAAGTTACAAATCCGAAAGCGTTAGACAATGCCGTAAAAGTTTACAAAGAACAAGGCATAATTTTGCCTACCTTTGCCCAACAAAAACATCCGGAAACCATTCCCGGAAAAATTCAAGACAAGCTGAAAAACATCGGTTTGTGGGATTTTAACCCGCTGAACCTGTTCCGTATTACGTGGAAAAACGAACCAAAACCGCACGGCGGATTGTTCGGAAAACCAACCTACATCGAACTCCCAAAAACTCTCACCGGAGTTGACGCGCGCATCGTGCTCATGGTTGGCAAATATTTCCCGACCGGTGCGCACAAAGTAGGCGCTGCTTATGGTTGCCTTGCCCCGCGTATCATCACAGGCGGTTTCGACCCCACCTACCACAAAGCTGTGTGGCCCTCAACGGGCAACTACTGCCGCGGCGGCGCGTTTGACAGCCGCATTATGGGCACCGAACCGATTGCAATTTTGCCCGAAGAAATGAGCAAAGAGCGTTTCGACTGGCTCAAAAACATCGCAAAATCTACCGTGATTGCCACACACGGCAGCGAATCCAACGTCAAAGAAATTTACGACAAATGCTGGGAACTCCGCCGCACGCGCGAAGATGTCGTGATTTTCAATCAGTTCGACGAGTTCGGAAATTCCGCATGGCACTACAACATCACCGGCGATGCGATACAAGAAATTTATAACGAGCTGAAAACTACCGCAAGCAGCTTTGCCGCCTACGTTTCCGCAACCGGCTCAGCAGGAACCATTGCTGCCGGCGACTACCTACGCACACAATATCCGCACGTGAAAGTTGTTGCCTCCGAAGCTCTGCAATGCCCCACCATTTTGCGCAACGGTTTCGGCGCGCACCGCATTGAAGGTATCGGCGACAAACACATTCCTTGGATACATAACGTCAAGAATACCAACGTGGTAACTGCGATTGACGATGAAGACCCCATGCGCATTATCCGCTTGTTCAACGAGCCGGAAGGACAAAAATATCTGAAAGAAATCGGTATCAGTCAAGAACTTATTGACCAACTGCCGCTTATCGGTATTTCAGGCGTAGGTAATTTATTATCAGCTATAAAAACCGCAAAATATTTCGATATGACCTCAGACGATTTCGTTTTCACGATTGCAACCGATTCTATGGAGATGTATAACTCTCGTTTAGAAGAACTTACGGCAGAACGCGGCGCATACACGCATACGCAAGCCGTGAAAGATTTTGAGCGTTGCCTCGCCGGACAAGGCACAGACAACATGCGCGAACTCGGCTACCGCGACCAAAAAGCGGTTCACAACCTCAAATATTTTACATGGGTTGAGCAACAAGCCAAAGAAGTGGAAGACCTCAACCAACTCTGGAACGACCGCACCGTTTGGGACAAGCAATTCAACCAAGTGCACCGTTGGGACGAACTCATCCAAGAATTTAACGACCGCACCGGACTTATGAAACAATATTTGTAGAAATAAATTGTCATTAGTCATTCGTCAATAGGAAAAATCCCCCTTTCCCAAAGGGGGCAGGGGGATTAATTCTTGCGTAAAAGATTTTCATTCTTGAAAAGAAAAAAACGTTACACCAAAATTTATTTGAAGCATCTCATTGACAACTGTTTACTGTTCACTGATAACTGTTCACTGATAAAGAAAATCCCATGTCCAAATTCATATACCGCTGCACCGATTGTGGTGCCGAATATTCCGCCGAAGGCATCCGCTACCTTTGTCCGGTGTGTAGTGCAACAAACGATGCAGAAAACCCACCCAAAGGCGTTTTGAAATTAATTTATCCGTATGATACAATCAAAAAAACGTTCAAAGAATTGAAAGCAAACGGTTTTCTGGATATTCTGCCTATAAATTCGACAGACAGCTATCCGAAACTCAAAGTCGGCAATACACCTTTGTATGAGTTCAACGAGTTGGATAACAAAACCTTAGACTTCCATCTATTTTTGAAAGACGAAAGTTCAAATCCGACCTTCTCGTTCAAAGACCGAGCATCTGCGCTCGTGTCGGCGTTTGCAAAAGAAAATGGGATTGAGACCATTGTTGCCGCATCCACAGGCAATGCAGGTTCTTCATTAGCAGGACTTTGCGCATCGCAAAAGCAAAAAGCAATCATCATGGTACCCGAAGCCGCGCCGCTTGCCAAACTCACGCAGATACTCATGTACGGCGCGCGTATTGTACCCGTGAAAGGCACGTACGACGATGCGTTTGACCTCAGCATCAAGGCAACCGAAAAATTCGGCTGGTACAACCGCAACACCGGTTTCAATCCGCTCACCGTTGAAGGCAAAAAATCCGTTTCCTTTGAAATTTTCGACCAACTCGGCGAAACCCTACCCGACCGCATCTTCGTTTCCGTAGGCGACGGCGTCATAATTTCCGGCATTTACAAAGGGTTTGAAGATTTATTGAAATTGAAAATAATAGAAAAAATTCCTGTAATCGTCGGCGTTCAGGCAGTAGGCAGCGATAATTTGTCGAGAAATATCACGAACGCAAAATTTGAAATTCGACCGAGCAAAACCATTGCCGATTCCATTTCGGTGGATATTCCTCGCAATTTCAACATGGCTAAACAATTCATTTTGAAGTACAACGGCGAAACAATCACGGTATCGGATACCGAAATCGTAAACGCATCGGGCATCCTGTCGCGCAACACAGGCATCTTTGCCGAACCTGCCGCCACTACCGCTTTCGCCGGAATGTTGAAATATCTCGAACACAATAAATTAGAAAAAAATTCCAAAAACCTCGTTCTGCTCACCGGCAACGGACTCAAAGACCTCAAAGCCGTGCAAAGCATCCTCAACATGCCGCCGTCCGTGGAACCGAATATTGATAGCATCAGCCACTAAACGGTGTTAGCGAAGTTAGCCACTTAGCGGTTTTGAACCGCTTAGTGGCTGTAAACCCAAACAAATCGTATCGTTCTAAACCGCTAAGTGGCTGTAATCTATAAGTAACAATTTGTTATGTTTTTTGTTAAAGAAAATATTTATCATATCTACAATCGGAGTAACGAAACGGTGTTTTACTCTGATGGTAATTATTTATTCTTCCTTCAAAAAGTAAATACACTACTTAAACCTGTTTGTGAGATTTTATCGTGGTGTTTGATGCCTAATCACTTTCATTTTTTAATACAAGCAACGGATATATCTGAAAAATATATCGAAGAAAAACATAGAAAATCTACCCAGATATTATCAAAAAATATAGGCATTCTATTAAGTGCCTACACACAAGCCATAAACAAACAACAAGGACATAAAGGCAAACTTTGGGCACACGATACCAAAGCAAAACAGATAACCGGTGGTTCTGATAATTATGGGTTGCAGTGTTTACATTACATCCATCAAAATCCGCTCAGAGCAGGATTAGTTAAGGATTTAAATTTGTGGAAATACTCTTCATATCCTGATTATATGGATTTTAGACAAGGTAAACTCGTAAATAAACAACTTTCGTTAGAATTATTTCACATTAGTAAAGACGATTTGAAAGAACAATCACAATATTTGATTGAAAAAAATATATCTGAAAAATTTTATTAGCAAGGAATTAGCCACTCAACGGTTCAAAACCGCTAAACGGAGAAAAGTTAGCCACTAAGCGGTTCAAAACCGCTAAACGGAGAAAAGTTAGCCACTAAGCGGTTCAAAACCGCT
>DYSM01000055.1:9934-12687 GCA_020718265.1 Draconibacterium orientale
CGGTTCAAAACCGCTAAACGGAGAAAAGTTAGCCACTAAGCGGTTCAAAACCGCTAAACGGCTATGCTAAAACAAAGTCGAAACCGCTTAGTGGCTGTAAACCCAAACAAAAATTATAAAGCCATGATACACTTCACCCTCAACAACGAAAAACAAAGCTACAACGGCGACCCGAACCAAACCTTGTTGAAATATCTTCGACTTGACAAACATCTCACGTCCGTAAAAGACGGCTGCTCCGGACAAGCCGCTTGCGGTGCCTGCACGGTGGAAGTGGACGGCAAAGCAAAACTCTCTTGTGCCCTGAAAATGAAAAACTTAGACGGCGCAGAAATATTCACACCCGAAGGTTTTCCGGAATACGTTAAAGACACCATCGCTAAGGCACTTGTGAACGAAGGCGGCGTGCAATGCGGCTTTTGCACACCCGGTTTTATCAGTCGCACAAAAGTTTTATTGCAGGAAAACCCGAATCCGACCATCGCCGAAGTGCGTGCCGCGTTGAAGCAACACATCTGCCGATGCACGGGCTACAAAAAAATTGAAGCTGGTATCCTCACTGCTGCTCTGGCAATTCGTGAAAACAAAGTATTGGAATTGCGCAAAACCTCAGGCAAAATCGGCGAATCCGAAATCAAATACGAAGCCTACGACACCGCTATCGGCAAACGCAAATTTGTGGATGACATCGAAGTGCCGAACATGCTGTATGCCGCGCTCAAATTCAGTGAGTACCCGAAAGCAAAAGTATTGAAAATCAATACATCCGAAGCAGAAAAGGTTGCCGGTGTGCATCGTATTTTCAGGGCAAAAGATATACCCGGTCAAAAAGTTGTGGGCTTGATTTACCGCGATTGGTCGGTGATGATAGAAGAAGGCAAAACCACCCATTTTATCGGCGATGTGATTGCCGGCGTGGTTGCCGATTCGGATGAAATTGCGCGAAAAGCTGTCACACTTATCACGGTAGAATACGAAGTGTATGAGCCGGTTACGGATGTTTTCAAGGCGATTGACAGCGCACGTGTGCATCCCGAAAAACCAAATAATTTCGACACGGTTCAGTTTACGGTCGGCGATGCCGATGCCGCTATGAAACACGCAAAATACATCAGCAAAGGACATTACGAAACACAACGCATCGAGCACGCTTTTTTGGAAAAAGAAGCTGCCATTGCTTTGCCCGACGGAAACGGCGGACTCGAACTCCTCAGCCAATCGCAAGGCGTGTACGAAGACCGCCGACAAGTTGCCGAAATTCTGAACCTACCCGAAGACAAAGTGCGCGTTACGCTCATTCCGAACGGCGGCGGATTTGGCGGGAAAGAAGATTTGAGCATACAGGGACACACATCCTTGTTTGCATTTTTGATGAATCGTCCTGTAAAACTGACACTTACGCGCGAAGAATCTATACGTTTGCATCCGAAACGTCACCCTGTTTTTATGGATATTGAAGTGGGTGCAGACGAAAACGGCAAGCTGGTTGCGCTGAAATTGGTTGCCGTGGGCGACACAGGCGCGTATGCTTCCGTAGGCACAAAGGTGTTGGAACGCGTTGCCGGACATGCCGCCGGCGGCTATTTTATTCCGGATGTGCTTATGACGGCTAAAACCGTTTATACCAACAACATACCGTCGGGTGCGATGCGTGGGTTCGGTGCGAACCAAGTCGTTTTCGCGCTCGAAAGTTGCGTGGACGATATTTGCGAACAAGGCGGCTTCGACCGTTGGCAATTCCGGTGGGACAACGCACTCACGGACGGTTTGCGCACCTCCACCGGTCAGCGCGTGTTCGGCGTGGGCATTCGCCAATGTCTTGAAAGTCTGAAAGATGACTTCTATTCGGCAAAATTTGCGGGCTTGGCGTGCGGCATCAAAAACTCCGGCGTGGGCAACGGCATGATTGACGAATCCAAAGTGAAAATTGAAATCGCTTCCGCAGATAAAATTATCATCAAACACGGTTGGACGGAAATGGGGCAAGGCGTGCACAACATGGCTTTGCAAACCTTGTGCGAAGAAATCGGTGTATCGCCGCAAATCATTCAGGTTGAAGTAGATACCGAAGCACAAATTAAAACCGGCATGACCACCTCATCGCGTGCTACCGCGCTCGTGGGGCTTGCCGTAATCAATGCCGCCGCCGCACTGAAAGCAGATTTGCAAACCAAAACCCTCGCCGACCTCGCCGGAAAAACATACAGCGGACAATTTGCCTTTACCAAATCCAACAAACCCGGTGTCGACGTGCCCGAACCGATTATCCACTACTCGTACGGATACGCCGCGCAGTTGTGCATCCTGAACGACGAGGGCAAAATTGACAAATTCATAGCTGCGCACGATGCCGGCAAAATTATGAACCGCATGTTGTTTGAAGGACAAATTGAGGGCGGCGTGCACATGGGCATCGGCTACGCGCTGCACGAAGACCTGCCCATGAAAGACGGCTACCTTGTGCACGACAAGTTTCGCAAACTCGGCATACTGCGTGCCCACGAAACGCCCGACATCGTTGTGCGCGGCATCGAAGTGCCCGACCTCGTAGGACCGTACGGCGCAAAAGGCATCGGCGAAATAGGACTTGTGCCCACCGCCGGCGCAGTTGCCAACGCCTTTTACCAATACGACAAAATCCGCCGTTACAAACTGCCGCTGTTCCCGAAGGAATAGCGACTCACAAATTTTGACGATACCTTGTCCTGCCGGACGAAGGCATGTCAAAATATAAAAACACCTACATTCGTCCG
>DYSM01000056.1:0-6250 GCA_020718265.1 Draconibacterium orientale
TTTCGCAACCTTATTTTTTAATTCTTCTTCTCGGATAGTTAAATCGTATGACATTCCGGTTTTTATTAATGTTGTTTCATTTTCAGCAGCAATAACGGTTTGCTATCAACCGTTTCCTATTCGTACCGCGTAATGTGTTCATTCTTAATATCATACTCCACAATTCCGTCGCGCAAGCGGATGATGCGGTGTGCGTGTTTGGCGATGTCTTCTTCGTGTGTAACAACAATGACGGTGTTTCCGCGTTCGTGAATTTGTCCGAACAGTTTCATGATATCCACGGAGGTTTTGCTGTCCAAGTTTCCGGTAGGCTCATCGGCGAGTATAATCGAAGGGTTGTTCACCAGAGCGCGCGCCACGGCTACACGCTGGCGTTGTCCGCCGGAAAGTTCGTTCGGGCGGTGCGATACGCGGTCGCTCAAATCTACGTTCGCAAGTGCTTGAAGTGCACGTTGTTCGCGCGTTTTTTTGTCCACGCCGGCGTACACCATCGGCAACATTACATTTTCTTTGGCTGTGTAGCGCGGCAGCAAGTTAAACGTTTGAAACACAAAGCCTATTTCAGTATTTCGCACTTCGGCAAGTTCGTTATCGCTCATTCGGCTGACATTTTTTCCGTTCAAAATGTATTCGCCGTGCGTGGGCGTATCGAGGCAACCGATAATGTTCATAAACGTGGACTTTCCCGAACCCGACGGTCCCATGATGGCGACATACTCGCCGCGCTCAATTTGCAGAGACACAGAGCGTAACGCAATCACATCTTGTGTTCCCACTCGATAGTGTTTTGCCAAATCGGTACATTCTATAACTTTGCTCATGTGTGTTTATTTTATGTCCGCAATTTTAAAATCCATGCCGGTTTCCCAGATGCAAATTTCTTTGTAACTTGCTGTTATTATGTATTTTCCGTCTTTGCTGAAACGCGCGACAAGCACAGGCATATCTTCTTCAACGTCTTCGCCCGCAATTGCAACACTTTGAACCATTTCGCCGCTTGCGGTGTTCCAAATTTTGAAGGTTTGATCCCACGAACCGCTGAGAATATACTTATCATCGGGGCTAAATTGCACCGAAAGTACATGCCAGTTGTGTCCGCGCAGTTCTTTAAGTTGCGAGCGCGATGCCAAATCCCAAATTTTTATCGTATTGTCTTTAGAACCGGAAGCCACAAGTTTTCCGTAGTGGCTTATGTCCAAACATTTTACATCGTGTTGGTGTCCTGCCATATCGCCTACGGAAAGTTCGTCGGCAATGTCGAAAATGCGAATGGTTTTGTCCATTCCGGCTGATACAATGTATTTACCGTCCGGCGTAACTTTGAGGTCGTAAATTCGGTCGGTGTGTTTTTTCAAAATTCTGTATTGTAAGGTGTTATACATCTCCCATACACGAACGGTTTTATCAGTTCCGCCGGAAACAACGTATTTGTTGTCTGGTGTAAAATCAACAGCCCAAACAGATTCGGTATGTCCGGTAATGTTTTTTAGGAGTTTTCCGTCCAAAATTCGCCAGATAACGATGGATTTATCCAACGAACAGGATGCGAAATATTTTTCGTTTTTGCTGAATGCAATGTCGTACACGTCGTCGTTATGGCGGTTGAGTGTGTATTTTATTTTGCCGTTTTCGGTGTCGAACGCGTAGATTGTGCCGTCGTCCATGCCGGCAATAATGAGTTTTCCGTCGGGCGAAATATCTGCCGTTACAATGTTTTTATCTCCGGATAACGGTATTTTTTTGTGAAGTTTGATATTTTGAGCCTTCGATATAAATGATACTGAAAAGAGTAGGATTCCTACTAAAACTAAGTGTTTCATGGTGTATGGTTTGATTTGCAAAAGTATAAAAAAAACCGTTTCTGTCTTTAAAAATATTGACTGACATACGTCTTAAACACAAAAACCTTGTGAAAAGTGTAGAATATCTGACGGAATTATCTTATTATTTGATAAACGAACTCCTATCAAAGATGAACTATTATCGTGCAAATTTGTTAAGATTTGAATAAAAGCGGAAATTCTACAAAAAATTTAGTGCCCTTCCCGAGTTCTGATTCAAACCAAATTTCGCCGTTCGAGCTGTTTATAATGTTCTTTACAATAGCGAGTCCCATGCCCATTCCGGTGGTTTTTGTCGTAAAACTCGGTTTGAAAAGCTGACCTTTCCGGTCGTCGGGTATGCCGCTGCCGTTGTCTTCAATGGTAACCTTGGCGTAATTTGCATAAGTGGTCAGTTCCACATATATTTTGCCGCGCACACCTTCGGGTATCGACTGTATGCCGTTTTTGATGATATTGATGAACACTCTGGAAATCTGCTCTTTATCGGCAAGAATATACACTTCGTTGTTTCCGTGTAAGTCTATTTTAATGTCTGCATCGCGCGTGTTTTCAAACAATTGAACTACGGTTTGTAGCTTTGCCGACAGGTTTACTTCTTCGTCTTGGGCTTTGGGCATTTTGGCAAACGCCGAAAATTCCGAAGCGATAGATGACAGTGTATCAATTTGTTCGATAAGCGTATTGGACACGCCGTTTAGTCGAGTTTCAAAATTTTCTTTGTTATCGTTCCACGAACGTTGTAAAAGTTGCACGCTAAGTTTCATCGGTGTGAGCGGATTTTTAATCTCGTGCGCAATTTGTTTTGCCATTTCGCGCCACGCGTTTTCGCGTTCGGATTCGGCAAGTTTTTTTACACTTTTTTCCAATTCTGCCACCATTCTGTTATATTCCGTAACGAGTGCGCCTACTTCATCGTCTTTTTTATAGCTGATTTCCTGATGTTTCTTGCCAAGTTCAACATTTTTAAATTTGCTCTGTAACATGCGCAGCGGACGTGTAATGTTTGTTGAGATAAAAAATGCTAAAACGATTGCCAATAAAAATAAAATTACATAGATATTAATAGTGGTTATCAATAAGTTACTGATGTTTTTTTGCAGATTGTCATCGTCTGTAAAATATGGCAAATTCACATACGCAATCACCTTGTTGTCTTTATTTTCAAACGGAATATAAACCGAAGAATAGCTGAGTTCTCCGATTTGTTCTTTCCGAATTATGAGTGCTTTCTTATTGAAAACCAATTCGTTATATGCCGAACTGTTCATTTGTTTGCTGATGAGTCCGCGTTCAAAAATTTCGGGGCGCGACGTGGCGAGCAGAAAACCGTCGAGGTCGTAAACGTTAATATCAACGAAAAATATCTGAGAAAATTTTATCAAAAGTTCGTCCAAGTGGTCGTAACCTGTGGCTTTCCACTCGGGCGTAAGTTTTTCTTCGCCGGCAAGTTTATGTTTAAGTTCGGTTAAAACGGATTGCATTTTCTCAGTAAGTTGTTCATTCTGAATTTCTTGATGACGTTTTACAGCATAATAAATTGTACCTGCCGTAAACAACAGGAACGTAACCAACAAAATAAACAGCATGGAAAACCGAATGCGATTGTTAAAATCCGGCTTGAATTTTTTTATCAAGAAACCGGGATTTGAAATCAATACTGAAAGCAGGAGTATAAGATTCAGAAAAACAAACAGATACGCGAATGCTGTAACATAATCGAACGGTTTTGTCATCCGGCGACTCAAAACTATCAAATTGCCCTGCTCGCTTCGGTGCAAGTGGTGTACATAGCCTTCTTTAACAATAAATGCCGAATTGCTCTGGTCGGCAAAGGCTTTATCGCTCAAATCAAATGCGTAATCGCCTGATTTTGAGACCAATTTGCCTTTTCTGTATTTTGCATACGAATAGTTGGCAAACATATTTGTTGAAATATCGCTCTCGTCAATCAGCAAATCCGGGTAGCCCAAGCGTATGTCTGCCAGAATTTCTTTGAGTTGAATATAGACTGTAATTTGGCGGTCATCAACCGAAATTGGTACGCTGAATTTGCCAAAATACGTGATTGTTCCGTCGCGATTTCCGATAAAATAGAAGTCGGAATTTTCTAATTTGTGCCCAAATTCTTTGATATTATTTAGAAAATAGCGTTCGCAACTTTCGGCTTGGTTGCCTTCGGTGTAATAAATTGTGTTTCCGCACAAGGTTGTTGTAAGTTTGTATTTTTCCCAAAAGCCGTTAAAATATTTTCGTTTTAAATAATCATGCACTGTAAGTTTGTGATCTACAATGATATTTGTCAAAATCCGGATGAGCATTGGGTCTTCACGCATTCGGTCGCTTATCTCGTTCAAAAGCAATTCTGCAACTACATCGCGTTCGTCTTCAAGTTGTGATATAAGTACTTGGCTCTCATCGCGTTGGTTCTGCTCCACATCTTCGTAAACCGTTGCTATTGTGAAGACAGAAGCTACCAATACTAAAATTGTGAGTGTATAAAAATGATATTCCGTGCGAACGTAGCGTGTGATAGTAATAAAGGTTAGTGCAATGAATGTGAATGCTGTAAGGTATTCATAATCAGACTTATGGAATGTGAAGTAAAATGCAAAGGAAAGCAGGATGCTCACGCCTGCAAGTATAAAAAAAAGTTTTATCGGAATGTGTAGTGCGAAAAGTTTGACGAACCGGTCAATGAGAATAAATGCAGTTGTAAGTAGCAGAATGATAATTAGATACGCTGATACTGAGAATAGATTTAGTTTCGTAATAAGATGTATTCTGAACTCAATATTTGAATTTTGAACGAAATCATTAATGACATCGGTTGTAAAAGACATGAAAAGTGAAACCGAAACTAATAAAATAATCGTAAAGCTGTATGCTGCGGGCTTCGAGCGTTTGTGCACGAATGTGAATATCTGTTCAAGTGAAACGATTCTGAAAATGTTGATTCCTAAAAATAATATCAGGATAGCATTCAAAATTAAATCGCCCAAATACGGCGAAATTGTATTGCCCGTATAGATTTCCGGCTCAAAAAACAAGAGGGAATAGATGAAAAACGGGAATTTGAATTTTACCATTACAGCACGAGCCACAAGGAGTAAGACGGTCAGACCGAGTAAAAGCCATTCTCCGTTTTTTTGTTCGGCAATTTGTTTGTACATTTCGTTGATATACAGCAATAAAAAAGCAAAACTTAGAATGTATAACAAACTTAGCCAACCGCCAAATGAATTTGTAGGTGATACGTTACTGACCGGCACGAGCCAGAACGAGTCTTTACCGTTATTGTCTCTAATTATTGTGCCGTAAGGTGTAGGGTCAATGGAAATTTTAACGGTAGCAGGTATGCGGAGCTCGTCTCGGAACGAATTGTCCAGAAATATATTTTCGTAAGAATAACTGTTCTTAATTCGCAGTAATCCAACAATATAGCCGTCTTGAATTGTTTCTTTTCGCACAATAAACCAACCGTTGCCGATGTTCAACAAATGCTTGTCTGCAAATTGTGATTCGGAAAAATTAAACGGCACAGGAACGCTGTTGTCCGACCAAAATCGGAGCGAATCGTTCTTGTAAATCAGCACGGTAAAGCTTTTTTGAGTATATTCGGAGTAATCTGAATCAATTAACCATGTTGAAAGGCTGTCTGCTTCAAAAAATTTGCCGTTAAGGTAGTTTTGTTTTGTTTCGGTAACGAGAGTTGTGAGTTTTTCTTCAAGTTTATGTAATTCATTTTCAATATTTTTGCTGTCCACACTGAACGTTTCAGGTTGATTTATTTGTCGTTGAAGCGTAACGCCTGACGAAAACAACAAGAAGAAGGCAATCAAGAATTTTTGCTTGTTTAACCATTGAATTAATGAGTTGTTTTTCAAATAATTACGCATTGTGATACGGTTCATTGTGAATAATTGAAAATGCTCGGTATAATTGTTCGGCAAAAATCAGTCTGATAAGCTGATGTGAAAAAGTCATACGCGAAAGTGAAATTTTTCCGTTTGCCCTTGTCGAAATTTCTTCGGAAAAACCGAATGCGCCGCCAATTGTAAAAATTAGTCGTTTAGATGATTTAATTAACTGTTTTTCAATATATTGTGCAAATTCAACCGAATCTAAATTCTGTCCGTTTTCATCCAAAAGTATCAAAATATCATCTTCCGAAATGTGTTTAAGAAAAGCCTCAGCTTCTTTTTTTTTCAAAACAGAAACCGCTTCTTTTTGTCCAACTTTGACATCGGCAACCTCAATGAGTTCAAATTTGATGTAATGTTTTATGCGTGTAAAATACTCATCCATACCTGTTTGCAGGTATTTTTTTGAGGTTTTGCCGATATACATCAAAGCTATTTTCATTTTTTGTAAAAAAACTTTGCCAAAGTTCAAAACTTTGGCAAAGT
>DYSM01000056.1:6350-12673 GCA_020718265.1 Draconibacterium orientale
AGTGCGGTAATAATAATTCTTTTCATTTTTATTGATAGATTTAAAATTCGCACAAAGTTATAAAAAAAATCATCCGATATACTAAAACTCGGATGACTTTTGAAATTTGTAATGAAATTCTGTGTCTAATGCCACTTTCCGTGCGAACGGATTTTCATCAATTGTCCGAGTACCCAGAAAATTGTGAGCCAAACGCCGATTACGACTGCTAAATATGTAATAACAAGCCACATAGGAGCATTCGCGCGCGTGCCCCACATTTGGGCTTCGTCTAACAAATCTATGTATTCGTTTGGTTTTCCCCAAGGCACATCGGCTTTTATTTCTTTATTTCCGTATAAATCTTCGGCTGCAAATTTCACAATCACTTCGGTCGTTCCTATCGAATCGCGACCGGGAATATCTGTCGGAAAATCAGCCGATGCAAAGCCGTTACTGTTCGTTGTCGCTGTGCCGATTGGCAGATTGCCGAAGTAACGTTTAATGTAGAATGCAACTTTTACGCCTTCTGCCGGAACAGATTTTCCGTCTGCAGTTTTGTCGTAAGCAATAGCTTTCAATTTAAAATCGCTGCCGGTAACATCGAGGCGCAAGTCTAATTCTTTTTTTTGCGAACTTAAATCAACTGCACCTTCCGCCGAAAACGAACGGATATAGTGTGCAAGCTGCCAACATTCATCGTCTTTTAAACTCGTTTTGAACGACGGCATTGTGCCAAGTCCTTCTGTAATTTGGTAAAATACAGAACCCTCCGTGCTGCGTGCCTGAAAGTCGGGGCTGCCTAAATCTGTCGGTTTGGGCGTTAAAGCGATTGCGTTTCCTGCACCCGGGTCGCCGTGGCACGATTTGCAATTGCGCTCGAACAATGTTTTGCCAGCCATGACGCTTTCAACCGAAGTCGGCGAGGTTGATTTAGCATTTTTGGCTTCTTCGGAAATTGTCCATTGAGCTACGGCTACATGTGAAAAAAGGAACATGCCTGCCGCCAAAGTTGTGAGTATTTTGAATCGGGTTTTCATGCTTTTCTATGTTTAGCCGTTAATATTTTTTGAATTTTCAAATTCTTTCGGGTCGTAATTCCTGATATCTTCATCGTGAACACCTTTATCATGTGCAATTTCCCATATCGGCATCACCGGAAATACTTTTGCTAAAATTGTGATTATCAGTAATGCAAGAGATAGAGACATTCCCAGAATAGACCATTCGATACCGTTGGGCCAATAACTGTGAAAACTTTCCGGCACGTTTTGAATGGGCAAATGCGGGTGCAACATCGTCGGAACGGTTATAAGGAAACGTTTCAACAGTCCGGAAACCACCACGAAGATTCCTATAACCATGGTCGGACCGGGTTTTCTCATACCTTTGAAAAGCAACAGGACAATCGGGAGAATTAAACCTGCGATTTGAACAAACCAAAACAGCGGCGCAAAATGACCGGTAAATAAGGCTTGCAAGTGAATATCCTCGCCTTGTTTCATTTTATATCCGGGCACTAAATATTCATTTATGTTGAAATACAAATAAACAAACATGACGAGCACAAACAAGCGAGACATGCGTTCAAAATGAAAATCAGTCAGATATTCTTTCAGTCTGAAATTTTGACGGAAAATAAACATAGCAATCATTACGGCGGCTGTGCCGTTTACAAATGCACCACTGACGTAATATGGTCCGAAGATTGTGGAATCCCAGCCAACGCGAGGCGTAAGTGCAAATAACCAAGACGTTACGGTATGGATTGCAAGCGCAACAGGAATTATCAAAATAGATAAAACTCTGATGGAACGTTTAAGTAAGCGTTGTTGTTCTGCATCGCCTATCCAGTTGAATGCTAATAAGTTATAAATCAATTGTTGCCATTTCGGACGTGTTGTGATTGTCTTTTTTAAAAACGGCATGTCTGGAATTAACGGCAAAATATAGAGCAGTAAACTGATTATGGTATAAGTCAAAACCACTGTCAAGTCCCAAACTATGGGCGATTGTGGTCTGCCGTGCAAGAAAAGGAACAGTGCTCTGTCCGGTCGCCCCATGTCGAACACGATGACCAAACCTGCAACAAGCGCGAAGCCAAGCGCAATCATTTCCGATATTCGAGCAATCGGGTGAATCCATTTCACGCCAATCAAGCCTAAAACCGAGCTGACAAGCATCCCGATGAGAGCGGTTGCTACGAAGAAAATAAATACGGCTATGTACAAACCCCACGAAGCATAATCGTGCAATGAAGTTACGCCCAAGCCATTGCTCAATTGAAAGACGTAGCCGTAAATGCCGACACCCAAAATAAGCAACAGTGTGAAAATCCACGGCTTGAATCCGTAATGTTTTTGGATTGGTGCCGTGAGGTCGGTTACAATTTTATGGAGAGTTCGTTTCGACTCCTCTCTGCTAAGTTCCGCCATTACGTTATGATTTTTAAAGTGTTATTAATTTTTGTTTAATGTCCGCTTTTTTTGGTGTTGATGTCAACTTTGAACGGTACACGACGGTCTTTTTCCGGCAGATAATACACCGAAGGACGTGTTCCGAGCTCCGGCAGCAGCGTATAGCCGGCGTTATCGCGCACCAATTCGCTGAAACGCACAGTTTCTTTGGACGTTCCGTTAGTTACGGCATCTTCATAAATATCGCCAAACCAATATACACCGTTCGGGCACGACGATACGCAATACGGTAATTTGCCTTCGCGCAAACGGTCGGCACTGAACAAGCATTTGGTAACGGTTCCGCGTTTTTGCGGCACATTCAGTTCTATATTGTATTCCAAACCTTCAAATTCTTCGGCATCTTTCGGGTCGAGCCAGTTGAAAACGCGCGCAGAATACGGACATGCGGCAATACAGAACCGACAACCGATGCAGCGTTCGTTGTCCACAAGCACAATGCCGTCGGAGCGTTTGAACGTTGCGTCCACAGGGCAAACTTTCGTGCAGGGCGGATTGTCGCAATGTTGGCACGGCTTGGGCATATAATAAGGTGCGGTTCCGTGTCCGTGGTCCATTTGCAACACGTTGATATGGTGCATTTCCGGTTTCAGTTGGTGCGCATTTTGGCAGGCAGCCATGCACATTCGCGCGTTCTGGCACTTGCTCAGGTCAATAACCATTGTCCATTTTCTGCCCGGAATGCCTTCTCTGCCTTCTTTTTGCATGATTTCTTCGGTACGTGCGCCTACTTCCAACGCCTGCGATTGCGGCACTTTCAGCACTTTTCCGTCGGTGGTCATCACTTTTATGGTGTCTCCGCCTTCGGCAAAGGCGTTAAAAGAGCTTACGATGCCTCCTGCGAGCACGGTACCTGCTCCGGCGATGATTCCTTTTTTCAAAAAATCGCGGCGCGACGTTTTATTTTCGTCGTGATGTTGTTCGTTGCGTGATTTGTCTTTCATACCTAAAATATTATGATACAGAAACATCCTTCAATTTCGGTCGAATTTCATCCGCAATCGTTTGGTGTGTCTGATTGACTTTTAAAATTTTGCTCAAAAGTAAAAAAAAAAACGATTATTTCATCTTATTTAAAAATTTAGATTCATTCTAAATTAGAACAAATTTTAAATCGCGCTGTGATATTGTGTATTTTCGATTTCCCCATTTTTAATGACAACGAATTCACGAATTTTCTCATAAAACTCAGCCTTTAAATTCTTAATTTGAAATTTTTAATTCTTATTTAGAACTCTTTTGTGTTAATTTTCATTAAAGAAAGTTTCAAAAAAAAAAGTCGTTTTTATTTTTGCCAAAAATATCGCATCTTTGCGCCTTATTTCCACAGATTTCGGTTTTCCGATTAAATTTAAGTGAATGATTAAGAACTTTTTTTTATTGTGTCTGCTGCTTAGTGTATTGACAATCAATACGTTTGCGCAAGTCTTTGACTACGAAAATCCGAAACAATATCAAATTGCAGGCGTGAAGGTTTCCGGCATTCGTTTCCTGAGTTCCGATGCTATTATCCAAATTGCGGAATTGAACGTGGGCGACACCGTTACCGTGCCGGGCGATGATGTTACATCGGCAGTTACAAATTTGTGGAAGCAAAAAATGTTTTCGGATGTGAAAATTTTGGTCGAAAAAATTGACGGCGATAAAATCTGGTTCGAGCTGCAACTTGCTGAGCGTGCGCGACTTTCGGTTGTAAATTACTACGGAATTAAGAAAGCCGAAGAGGAAGATATTGCCGAGCAGGTAAATCTCACACGAGGCTCGCAAGTTACCGAAAACACCATTCAACATTCGGAAAATATCATTAAAAATTATTTTGCCGACAAAGGCTTTTCAAAAGTAAATGTTAAAACTTACAAAAAACAAGATACAACGTTTCAAAATGCAGTTTCGCTAAATATCTATATAAATAAGATGGCAAAAACGAAGATTGAACATATTTATATCGACGGAAATACGCATTTTACCGACCGAAAAATAAAGTGGACTAAACTCAAAGAAACCAAAGAAATGCGCTGGTACGGCTTGTTCAAACCTTCAAAATACATCAAAAAAGCTTACAAAGACGACAAAGAATTGTTACTTACCGCTTATCGTAAAGAAGGTTATCGTGATGCGGAGGTTGTTATTGATTCCGTGTACGATGCCAACGAGGAACACGTGAATATCTACATGAAAATTGACGAAGGCAAGCCTTACTATTTCCGAACTATTACGTGGGTCGGCAATACGAAATACGATACCGAAACGCTGCAAAAAAGATTGCTTATAAACAAAGGCGATATTTTTAATAAAGAAAAATTGTCGGAGCGCCTTAGTCAAGACGAAGATGCCGTCGGAAATTTGTACATGGACAACGGTTATTTGTTTTTTAACGTTACGCCGATAGAAATTAAAATTGAAAACGACTCGGTTGATATTGAATTACGCGTGTACGAAGGCGAGAAAGCGCGCATCAACCGCGTGGTAATCAACGGAAACGACCGCACGAACGACCATGTGATTCGCCGCGAACTTTACACCGTGCCGGGCGAGTTGTTCAGCAAAACCGACTTGATTCGTTCCGTGCGACAATTGGCGCAGCTCGGACATTTTGACCCCGAACAAATTGTGCCGAACCCAATCCCAAATCCTGCCGACGGAACTGTGGACATTGAATATTCGCTCGTGGAACGCGGAAACGACCGCGTGGAACTTTCAGGCGGTTTCGGACAAGGCATGTTGATTGGTTCTCTGGGCTTGTCGTTTAATAATTTTTCGATTCAAAATATTTTCGATAAAAAATCGTGGCAACCGCTCCCGATGGGCGACGGACAAAAATTTAGCATCCAAGCGCGCACAAACGGCTCATATTATCAAAGTTACAGTCTTTCGTTTACCGAACCTTGGCTGGGCGGTAAAAAACCGAATTCGCTCTCTGTATCAGTTTATTACAATATTTTGAGCCAATACAGTTACTACAGCACGGTTCAATCGACGGACAACGCTAAAATTTTCGGTTCCGCAATTGGTTTCGGACAACGTCTAAAGTGGCCCGACAACTATTTTACCTGGTACGGCGGCATTGGCTACAAACAATATTTAATAAACGGATACGGCGATTTTCTTGTAAATGTAGATGTGGACAACGGCGCATTCAATGATTTCAACTTTACGTTTAATTTTGGAAGAAATTCAGTTGATAATCCGCTGTATTCCCGCAACGGCTCTGCCTTTACGCTTGGTTTGGATATCACGCCGCCATATTCGTTTTTCAACGGAAAAGATTACACCGATTTACCATTGGCTGACAAATACAAATGGCTCGAATATCAAAAATGGACATTCAAATACGAGTGGTTTAGTCAGTTAGTCGGCGATTTGGTGTTGCATACTAAAGCAGATTTCGGAATGTTGTCGTATTTCAATCAAAAAGTCGGCTATCCGCCCATCGGCGGGTTTAGTCTCGGCGGAGACGGTATGTCGTATTATTCTTATGGTACGGATATTGTCGGGATGCGCGGCTACGAAAATGGATCTCTGACACCTTCAACCGGCGGAAATATTTATACAAAATATTCCATTGAGTTGCGTCATCCGGTAATTCTGAACGAATCCGTAACCGTGTACGGCATCGGATTTTTGGAAGCCGGAAATGCGTGGACGAATTTCAGCGAATTTTCGCCTTACGGCATCAAACGCACAGCCGGCGTAGGAGCGCGCGTGTTTCTGCCCATGCTTGGTTTGCTCGGTTTCGATTGGGGTTACGGGTTTGATACGCCCGCAGGTTCAACCGAAATTTCCGGAAATCAATTTCATTTCATTATGGGACAACAGTTTTAACAGTTATCAGTAAACAGTTATCAGTTATCAGTTATCAGTTATCAG
>DYSM01000057.1 GCA_020718265.1 Draconibacterium orientale
AAGCATATAGATTGTTTAGCTAAAATAAAACAGGCTTTTTAGACCGGACTCATTCATCGTTTCCAAATTTTCAGAAAGCCAAAAGTAGAATATTTTCGTGATTTACCTACGTTTTGTTTCAAGATTTTGACGGAAGTTGTGCTCGAAATTTTGCATGGATGCAACAAACATCAATTAGTAAATTTTGTCCAATTTTTTTTAGTCTAAACTCTTGAAAATCAATAACACAAATTTTTTTTTAAAATTCATGTATTCTTCTGGTTTATAGTATTTTACCTTTATTTTTTGTAAAACCAGAATTGTAAATTTCATAAGTATTTATAAAAAAATAACGGTTTTTTTTTTGCATTGAAAATTTTTATCTACTTTCGGCAACTGAAATCAGAAACCTCACGGAGAGGTGTCCGAGTGGCTGAAGGAGCACGATTGGAAATCGTGTATGTATGATAAGTGCATCGCGGGTTCGAATCCCGCTCTCTCCGCTTAAATTTTAGAACATTCAAATTTATAATTTTTAAAATCGGTAAAATGAAAAAATTATTCTTAGTAGCCGCAATTTTAGGCTTCGTGATGCTTGGTTTAAATACCAACCTGTCGGCACAAGCACCCGATAAAACAAAAGACACTGTTAAGGCTGTAACCGACACAACAAAAACAGAAGTTACAGAAACAACAGATGACGCTGTAACCCCTGAAGCCGAAGAAAAAGGCATTCACGAGGTTTTGAAAGTAAAATTCATCGAAGGCGGCGCGTTCTTTATGAGCTTTATTCTCATTGCGTTCATCTTAGGTTTAGCTTTGGCAATTGAGCGTATCATTTATCTGAATTTGGCTACAACCAATACGGAAAAATTGCTGGCAAAAGTTGAAGAAGCTCTTAAAACCGGCGGACCCGAAGCTGCAAAAGAAGTTTGCCGTAATACACGCGGACCTGTTGCCAGCATTTTCTACCAAGGTCTCGACCGCACGGAACACGGCATTGATGTGGTTGAAAAAACCGTAATTTCTTACGGCAGCGTTCAAATGGGCTTGCTCGAAAGAGGTTTAACTTGGATTTCGCTCTTCATCGCAATAGCTCCGATGCTCGGTTTCTTGGGAACGGTTATCGGTATGATTGACGCATTCGATAAAATTCAGGCTGCCGGCGACGTAAACGCAGGACTCGTTGCAGGAGGTATCAAAATCGCGTTGATTACCACCGTATTCGGTCTTATCGTTGCTATGATTCTGCAAATCTTCTTCAATTATTTGACATCAAAAGTCGATGCGATTGTAAACGATATGGAAGATTCTTCAATCAGCCTGATTGACATTCTCGTAAAACACGAACAATCGAAAGGCGGAACGTTCAAGAAATAAATAATCATTTCTGCTTAAATTTAAATAGATATGAAAGATAATTTAGCAAAAATATCCGGAATTCTTAGATTGGTGCTTGTCGCAGTCGGACTCTTGTTTGCCGTACTGTTCTATGCCGACTGGGTATCTGTTTCCGAAGACAACTTGCTGCCCGAAGCGGGAGTAAGTAATTTTATGAAATACAATTATGTTCTGCTCATCGGAGCTGCGTTTTTGGCTGTATTCTTTGCACTTTACGGATTTGTGCTGAAATTTATGCATGCACCCAAAAAAGCAATGTATTCGTTAATACCGATATTGCTTCTTGTTGCAGTTGTCGTAATTGCTTATGCAAGCGCCTCCGATGCCAAAATTGACATACCTTCGTACGAAGGAACCGACAACTTTGACGGCAGCGGAACACTGAAATGGACAGATACCGGACTTTACGCCACATATATTGCCATGGCAGGTGCTGTGTTAGCAATCGTGTTTGCCGAAGTGCGTTCGTTCTTTAAATAGAATTAAGTCATAAATCGGGTGCGTGCTCATCGCGCACCTTTAAATCTTTTAAAAAATACAGATTATGGCAAGAAAAAAAAGAATAGCTCCCGAAATAAACGCCGGTTCTATGGCGGACGTTGCGTTCTTGTTGTTGATATTCTTTTTGGTAACAACCACAATGGATACCAACTCAGGCATGATGCGACAATTGCCGCCAATACCGCCCAAAGACCAAATACAAGAAGAAATCAAGGTAATACAACGTAATGTTTTTGTTGTGCTTATTAATCGCGCAGACCAACTGCTTGTAAACGGTAGTCGAATGGAAGTGAGCGAGTTACGAGACAAGACCAAGGAATTTTTCACAAACCCTACGGACAATCCTAAATTGTCGGAAAAAAAAATGAAAGAAATAGAATTTTTCGGAACGGTAGATGTGTCCAAAGGTGTGGTATCTCTTCAAAATGACAGAGGAACCACGTATGACAAATATATTGCAGTGCAAAACGAACTTGTTGCGGCAATCAATGAATTGAGAAATGAAGCTTCGAAACAAAAATTCGGCAAACTTTTCGATGATTTAGATTCCAAACAACAAGATGCGGTTCAAAAATATTATCCTTTAGCTATTTCAGAGGCAGAGCCTAAAACCTATAAAAAGTAGAAAATTATGGCAGCAATCAGAAAAAAAGGCGACAGACCTTCACCGGCAATTTCAACAGCCTCGCTACCCGACATCGTGTTTATGCTCTTGTTCTTTTTCATGGTAACAACCTCCATGAAAGAAGTGGATTTGCGCGTAAGAACAGTTTTGCCGGAGGCGACTGAGGTTAAAAAACTGGAAGATAAAGCGAACGTCAGTTATATTTATGTGGGCACACCGCATAAAAAATATTGGGGCAAATACGGCAAAGAAGCGCGTATGCAAATAAATGACCAATTTGCCGAGTTGCAAGACATCGCACCTTATATAGAAGGTGAACGCAAACAACGCGACCCCTCGCAAATTCCAAAAATGACAACCGCGTTGAAAGTGGACAGCGAAGCAAAAATGGGAATCGTAACAGACATCAAACAAGAGTTGCGCAAAGTAAATGCGTTGAAATTGAACTACACAACTCGAAAAAAATACGAATAGTCAAATTTCGTATCCTAACACGAAAAACGATACGGATGCCGATAGGTTCCCGTATTTTTTTGGGTTTTTACAGAAAAATGTTCTTTTTTGAGACATAGCAGTGAGAAAAACACGAAAAAAAACTTTATTTATAGAAATTGAACAAAATTATTAAAAACATTGTTTTTGTTTTGTGTATTATTTATACATTTGTGTTTTACAACAGTGCTTAGGAACATAAAATAAATCATTATATCATGCACAAAAAGGCAGATTGTATGAACTGCATCACAAGCAGTGAGTCTATATTTAGTATCTTGACTCCCAAGGAGTTAGATATGTTAAAAAAAAATAATATTTGCACAAGTTACAGTAAAGGCGAAATTATTTATAAAGAAGGTGATAAGCCTACGGGTTTAATCAGCTTGTGTAAAGGCAAAGTTAAAGTATTCAAAGAAGGCGTTGGCGGGCGCGACCAAATAATCCGAATGGCAAAACCAATCGGCTTTATCGGATTTAGAGCCTTATTTGCTGAGGAAAACTACATTGCATCTGCTGTTGCTATTGAAGATTCAAGTATTTGCATTGTAGAAAAAAATATTTTAGAGAAACTCATTCGCAGCAATGCAGACTTAGCACTTGCCATAATTCGAGAACTTGCTCAGGAGTTGGGCTTTTCCAATGAGCGCACAGTGTCCCTCACCCAGAAACACATACGCGGCAGATTAGCAGAGTCAATCTTATTCCTTGCCGACACTTTTGGTTACGAAGAGGACGGTAAAACGCTCAAAGTATATCTGTCGCGCGAAGACCTTGCGAATTTATCAAATATGACGACCTCAAATGCAATACGAACTCTTTCGACATTCGCACAAGAGAATGCCATTAAAATTGACGGACGTCGCATTACGGTTCTCAAAGTAAGAGAGTTAGAAAAAATTAGCGAATTAGGATAATTTTAGGTCAAATACCCATTTATATTTGTTTGTTTTTCTTTACAATGTCAGAATTTGTAAAAATTTAGGCGCGATTTTTGTCCAAATATCTGATATTAAAGGGAATTTTTTTTTCAACAGTGTTTGTTAGTTGTTCATCCGTTGATTTTCAGGACTTTAAGTAAAGTTATTAACAAAATTAGATGCAATGATTAGCGAAAATGTCGAAAACGATTGCAAAACATGTTAAAATATATTCTAAAAATTCTTGGAGATAAAATATATTTTTCTATATTTGCCCCTGCATACAAACATTTTAAGAAAATGCACGTATAACTAAAGAAAAAAGTTATGGCTAAGATTAGTTTTCAGTTTAACCCACATACACTGAATTTTGAAAAAATTGAACGGAGTATTGTCGGACATATCGTAAAAAAAATACTTCCACAATTATTAGTATCACTCATTTTGGGAATTTTTCTGTTTTTAGGCGTTTCACAATATATATCATCTCCTGCCGAAGTTCGTTTAAAAGACTCAAATACAGAATTACTGTTTAACTATGAGATTCTAAATCAGGAAATTGACAAAGTTGGCAACCAACTGACGGAATTAGAAAAGCGCGATGACGAAGTTTATCGAATGATTTTTCAAGTAAAACCTGTTGCGAAATCAAGAAGACAAGCCGGTTTCGGGGGTAGCGACAGATACGAAGAATTTAGAAAATATTCAAGCTCAGAGGTTTTGGTCTCCACTTCGGAAAAAATTGACATCCTCTCAAAAAAAATGTTAGTTCAATCGGAGTCGTTTGAAGAAGTTGCGGCACTTGCCGGAAAACGAGAAGAAATGGCAGCCTGCATTCCTGCTATTCAGCCGATTTCAAATAAAGATTTAATCCGATTCGGACCTTACGGAATGCGATTACACCCCATATTACATTACTGGAGAATGCACAAAGGCGTTGACCTTACGGCACGCGAAGGCACACCAATTTACGCTGCGGGCGACGGAATTGTTGTAGAGTCGGAACACGCAGGAAATGGATTTGGCAAAGTTGTAAAAATCAGTCACGGTTTCGGTTATCTGACAGTATATGCACATTGTTCAAAATTATTGGTTCGACCGGGTCAAAAAGTGAAACGCGGCGACATTATCGCGGAAGTCGGAAGCACAGGATTGTCGACTTGCTCGCACTTACACTACGAAGTGCACGTAAATGGTAACGATGTGAACCCGGTAAACTTTTATTTCGATGATTTGACAAACGAAGAATACGAAAGAATGTTAGAAATTTCTTCGTCTTCGGACCATATTTTTGATTAGAATTTCATAAAAAAAGAATCAAGCCAAAACTCTTCGCATGTCGAAGAGTTTTGTTATTTTTGCGCAATACTTTTTTATGAAACAAGTTCGATTTTCTTTTTTATGCGTGCTTTGCTTCGCATTTTTGGTTCTCGTTTCCGGCTGCCTTGACGACAGCGGTTCAGACCCGATAAAAAAAATCAGCAGCGATTTCGTAAGACTGAAACCGAAGAATGGTTATACAATTATCAATGCCACGTTCCTTGGGAATTTTGAACGAAATTACTACGGAAACTACGCCCCCGATTCGTTACGCCTGATTTGGAAAGCCGAACTCGGTACGGGAACAACCCGCGTGGGTAGTCAAACACTTACATGGTCGGGTGCAGGATGGACAGGACAAACGTTAATCGTATCGCACGGCAGGAAAACGTATTTATTACAAGGCACTTACGAACACAATATCAAGAAAATTGACGCCGAAACCGGAAAAGTTCTTGCACGCTTTGATTGCGGTGACGTTATTAAAGGTACCGGAACGCTTTATTACAACGGCAAGCGATTAATGATGATGCAAGGCAGCCGAACAGGCGGAACTTCGCTGCCTGACGGAAGTGCAGCAAGTTTCAGAGCTATTGATTTTCAATCGTTTCGCTTGCTTTGGAGCATTATCAGTAAAAAAACAAAATGTTACAGTCGCGATGTGGACGGCTCTGCGCTCGTTTACAACGATACCGCCTATCTCGGTTTGGAAAACGGATTGTTTACTGTTTTCAACCCAAATATTTCCGAAGAAAAAGACGGACTTAAACTCGCTAAAATATACGAACAACATTGGATGTACGAAGATGCAGACATTGCAAAACACGGCGGAAACCTTGTTACGGAATCATCGCCGGCAATTTTGGGCAACCGAATTTATATTGCATCCGGCTCCGGACACGTATATGGATACAATATGAAAACGCGCAAAATTGATTGGGATTTTTTCATCGGCTCCGACATGGACGGTTCGCCTGTGGTTACGGACGACGGTTGTATTTTGATTTCTGTCGAAAAAGAATACATTCCCGGCAGCGGCGGCGTTTACAAACTTGACCCGTCTAAACCTGCTGATTCTTCGTGTGTTAAGTGGTTTATGCCGACAACGGACAGATTTTTTGTGTTTTGGCACGGCGGCATCATCGGCTCGGTGGGCATCAACGATAAATATCGAAAACCAAACGATAAAATTCCCAATCTTGCCGTATTTACTGCAATTGACGGTAATATGTATGTTGTGAAACATAAATCACTTTCCGACAAAACCTCGTTATGTCCGCAAAACAAATACACTTACAAGCAACCCGAAGTCGTGTTTAAATATCCGACCGGCGTTTCAATTTCGACACCGATTATTGTAGGAAATAAGATTGTGGCGGCGGGTTACGACGGCTTATATTTGTTTAAATTTGACGAAAATTTGAAATTTGAACTCATCAAGCACCTTCCGCTGGCATCCATTGAGGCAACTCCTGTGGTGCACGACGGCAGAATTTACATTGCCGCGCGCGACGGATACTTGTATTGTTTCGGAAATTGATGTAACTTAGCTTTATAAAATGAAATTCATGTCATCCGAACTTTTATTTGCAAATCGCTTATTTGATACTTACGAAAATTTTCGCGAAAAAACGTTGAACGGACGTAGAATCAAACATGCTCAACTCGTTCCGCTGATTGAAAAATTAGCTTCCGAAACGTTGTTTGCAGTTTCCGAAGAAGGGAAATCTATCGAAAAAAGAGAGATATACAGCTTAAAAATCGGGTGGGGCAGTATTAAAATTCTGCTTTGGTCGCAGATGCACGGCGATGAATCTACTGCCACACGAGCGTTGTTCGATATTTTCAATTTTTTTAAGTCAGACGATTTTGCTCGAGAAAAAGAAGAAATTTTATCGAATTGCACGTTAATTTTTATTCCGATGTTGAACCCCGACGGTGCTGAGCGATTTGAAAGGCGCAATGCCGTCGGAATTGACCTCAATCGTGATGCTCGGCAGTTGGTTAGTCCTGAATCACAACTGCTTATGAACCTTCGTAATCAATTTGAACCTCACTTTGGTTTTAATTTACACGACCAAGACCCATATTATTCGGCAGGCGAAACAGCGCAACCGGCTGCGATGTCATTTCTGTCTCCTGCGTTTGATTTTGTGAAAACTATTGATGCGGCACGAATTTCAGGAATGAAAGTAATAACATTGATAAACAGAGTATTGCAGGATTTCGTGCCGGACAAAATCGGTCGGTATTCGGATGCCTTTCTGCCGTCGGCGTTTGGCGATGTGATTCAGAAAACCGGAACGACGATAATTTTGGTTGAATCCGGCAATGTGCATTATGACCTTGAAAAAGAATTCATCCGAAAATTGAATTTTGTGTCAATAGTGTCTGCTCTCAGTTCGATATCAAAGGGCAGCTATCTATATGAAAATGAAGAAGATTACAACAAAATTCCGTTCAATAAAAAAGATAATTTGTTCGATATTTTGCTGAAAAACGTAAACCTTGTTCAGAACGAGCTCGAGATTCGTGCGGATATTGGCTTGCGACGGGTTTTTGGTGTTGAAAATGATACACTTGTGATTGCGGGCATTGGCGATTTGTCGGCAAATTCGGCGTATGACAATTTGAATTGCCCGGAGATGCGCGTGTTGCGTGAAATTCGAATCGGCGATTCGGCAGATGTACTTGTGCCTTATCTTACGACCAGCGGGCTTTCATCAAGATTTGGGCAATATGAAGGTCTTCCGGGTTTGTTATCTTAATATTTTCGCGGCTGCCTTTTGAAAATGCAATTTTGTAACCGGCATATTCTGCTACGGTTGCATCATCTGTAAATTCAGGGCGATATGTTTGTCCGTAAGATTTCTTAATTAAATCATTTTTAAAGACTTGCGGCGTTTGAATCTCTCTGTATTCGGCTCTGTTTACGGCTTCGGACGTGCCGTCGAGGCTTATTTTTCGGAGTGAAAATACAATTTCGGAAGATGCAATTCCGGTGCCGAATTTTTGAGCGGTATCAAAACCTGAAGCAATTGCTCGTATCGTAACCAGCGGACGTACACCATCGTGAATTGCCGTATATCCTTCTGAATGAACTAATTGTAAAGCATTTTGTACGGAATGAAAACGAGTTTCGCCGCCTTCGACTATTTCATGTGCAATTTTAAATTTGTATTTTGCACACAATTCGTTCCAATATTCGATATGTGCAGACGGCAAACTAACAATGATATTCAGCAATTTATCATAAGCATAAAATTGCTCAATGGTGTGCATGAGCACAACTTTTTTGTGCAATTCCAAAAACTGCTTGGGTAACTCAGTTCCCATGCGCGTGCCCGAGCCGCCTGCGGTAATTATGCAGAAGTTCATTCCGTTTCCTCCGGTTTTTTTTTTAGCCAAAATACATTCTCGAATTCGGTTTTAAACGCGCGTGCAATTTTCATGGATATGAGGATTGACGGTGCATAGACTCCATTTTCGATATTTCTGACAGATTGCCGTGAACATCCTAATTTTTCAGCAAGTTCTGACCTGCTGAAATTCAGCTTATTTCGATAAAACTCGACATTATTTTCTAATTCCATTCTGCTAATAAATGCCCACGCTCAGCATTACAAGCGTGCAATTTGTTGTTACTTCGATGCCTTGTTGTTCAGCCATTTGCATAAACTCAGGGTTTTCCGTGCCGGGATTAAAAATTATGCGTTTCGGTTTCAACGACAGTAAATAATCATAATAGTCCGGTTGCCTGTCCTGACCAATATACATGGTGTTGCTGTGGATGTTCTCAAAAAATTGGCGTTGCGTGAGTATTTCATACGTTCCGATAAAACCTTTTTTTACACCCAACGGAATTACGTCGTAACCATTTTGTGCTAAGCGTGTTACAGCCAAGTAAGAATACCTGTCCGAATTTGGGCTTGCACCCACTACAAGGGTTCGTTTCATGCGATATTATTTCGGACAAAGATAAAAAAAATCATTTGCACAAAAGTATCTACTTGAAAAAAGAATGCAAAAGACGCACTTTGTTTAGCTTGGATTAAAACTACAGATTACAGAAAGCACAATATAAAACATTGTAAATGTATATTTTATACTAAAGATGTGTTAATTTGATAATATGTTAATGCGCTAATTTTCCTATTATGAGTAAATTATAGAATTCATTAAGTAAAGATTTTACCCGTTTAGAGTATAGAAGTAATATCTGTGAGTTCAGTATAAAAAGTCATAAAGTTGAAAGTTTGTAAAGTTAAATTACTGATAATAAGCAATTTACTTAAATTATAAAATATTTTCAAAAACACTGATAATCAGGCATATAGTTTGTTTAGCTAAAATAAAACAGGCTTTTTAGACCGGACTCATCTGTACTATTCAGTGCTTGTGAGAAAACTCATAACTTGTTGAAATTCTATACGATATAGAGAAATTTCGTATCCGAATATTTTTAGAAATTTTGTCGAAATTCAATTGAAGCAGAATAACAAACTATGAATGACTACTTTATGACTATTATATGACAATAAAATATAGAATTTCAATCGTTTACACGTTTTCTTACAAACACTGTTTAATTTTCAGTATAGCTAAAAAACAGCAGCTTTGTATCGTTATTCACAACTCAATACTTTTGATAAGAATGAATTTTCGGCGTAGATTTTTACAAAATTTTGCAAAAAAAAGAGTTAGGCATTTTTTTTGTTGAAATATATTACTTAGTATTAGCGCAATTTTCAGAAGCATTACATGGGCAGTTTAAAAGACAAAAGTATAAAATTCAAACTGTTTTTACCGATTCTTTTCGGAAGCATTTTGATAACTGTTGCGCTGCTCGGCGTGAGTAGTTACTATTATATGCGTTCGCATCGCTATGATACAGAGCAACTTATAGAAGGTAAGGTGGATGATATGCGTAGTTATGTGGATGCACTTGAGCAACAAGCACTGTTCCCGGCATCCGTTTGTGCGCAAATGGATTTGGTCAAGCAGGCTTATGCTGAGTATTACAAATCGGGCGATTTGGAAAAATCTTCTTTAATTATTGAAAATCAGTTTACTAAAATAGACAGTGTCATCAAGCAAAACACCGGAATTTCTGCTCGAATACATTTTCATTTGCCGCCGGCGCGCTCATTCATTCGCTGTTGGGAAGAAAAACGCGGTGACGATATTTCCGCATTTCGTAACACAGTTTTACAAGTTTCCAAGACACATAAAGCCGTCAGCGGAATTGAAACCGGACGCGGAGGCTTTGTTTTGCGCGGCATTGCGCCCATTTTTTCCGACAGCGGCGAATTTTACGGCTCTGTTGAAGTTTTTTACGGAATTGATAAAATTGTAGAGCAAATTACGTCGGGAACAGACCAAGAATTTGCAATTTTCATGCACACGGATTATTTGGATATTGCCACTAAACTGCTTGCCGACACTTCGACAAATATTGATTCAAAAAATAAAAAAATCGGCGATTTCATTCTTGTTCAAAAAACCGACAGTTTACATACCGAATTTTTGAATGCCAACGTGCTGCGCCTTGGAACAGATTCCTTATATGTTTTTGAAAATCAAGTGCATAAACTTGCAGTTTTTCCGATAAAAAATTACAGCGGCGTTACCGAAGGCGTGGGCATTTTGCAATTGGATATTTCTGATTTTAAAGACAATATGACCACAGCAGGCATTGGCATTGTCGGAACCACATCGGCTTTAATTTTATTCATGCTTATTTTTACAGTTTTGTTTATTAATATGCTTATTATTAAACGAATAGATAACGTTCGCAACACTCTTGATTTATTGTCTGATGGTAAACCTGTGGACTTAATTGATGCTAAAAACAGCGATGAAATTGGCAAGATGGTTAGTCTTTCCAACCAACTCAACACGCGACTGAGCCGACTAAGTGCAGTTGCCGACGAAATTGGAAAGGGTAATTTCACGACAGAATTTGAACCCGCTTCCGCCGAAGATAAGCTCGGTATCGCTGTTGTGAATATGAAAAACAGCCTAAAAAGTTATGCCGAAGATTTGGAAGAAAAAGTACGCGTAAGAACGGCTGAATTGAACAAAAAAACAGAGGAGCTTATGCTCAAACAACATGAGATTCAGGAAAAAAATGAAGAACTGAACCAACAAAACGAAGAAATTACAACGATAAACGAAACGCTTCTAGAAAAAAGCAAACTTATTGAAAATCAGAATCAAGAACTTGCCAAAAAAGAACAGATTTTAGCTCAAAATAACTTTAAACTCGAAAATACGCTTGCACTTTTGACTACGCAAATGCAGCTTGTCGAACAAAAAAACAGAGACATCACCGGAAGTCTAAATTATGCCAGCCGCATCCAAAAAGCTGTGCTCGGCAGCGCGGAACATATCAGCAATGCCTTTGCCGAAGCGTTTGTGTTTTTTAAATCGCACAGCATTGTGAGCGGCGATTTTTATTGGTACCACGAAATTCAATCCGAAAACAAAAAAATTCTGATTACCGCCGATTGCACAGGACACGGCGTTCCGGGCGCATTTATGACCGTAATCGGACATAATTTTTTGGACGAAATTGTTATCGGAAATCAGGTCTTCGAACCAAGCGAAATTCTTTACAAATTAGACGAAAAAGTTAAAAAAACGCTAAAACGCAACATCGGAAACGAAAAAGTAAACGACGGCATGGATTTGTCCGTATTGGTTTTCGACACCACAACCAATTGCTTGAAATATGCGGGCGCAAAAAGCTCCGTTTTCATTTTCCGCGGCGATTATCACCGCGAAATCAAAGGCTCCGTTTTCCCCATTGGCGGAAACGACATGCGAAAAAAAGCCGAAAAAAAGTTTGAAACCATTGTTACCGAAGTTCAAAAAAACGACATGATTTACACGTTTTCGGACGGTTTTCAAGACCAATTCGGCGGCGAAAAGAACCGAAAATATATGAAAAGCAGGTTCCGCGATTTCCTGCTGCAAATTTCCGGCAAACCCGTTGATACTCAAAAACAAGCCGTTGAAACCGAAATAACCGCATGGCGCGGACAAAACCCGCAAACGGACGACATGCTCATTATCGGAATCCGAATTTGAGGTGCTGATGTGTTAATGTGCTGATTTTTTGATTTGTTGATGTGCTGATATTTGAAATGAAAATATTTTTTCGCATTTTTGCGTCTTTTCGGTAAAAATTTAGACTAATATTTATCTGAAATTTTCTGATTCTAAATATACGTTTTTTTTTTCGAGGCAATAAGAATTTTAAACATTAGACAGTTCTTTTCAGAAATATCATAATATATTGAAATTCATAATTTTATTGAAATATTTCGATTTGAATATTTTTAGAAATTTTGTTGAAATATTAAAAAACAAATTAATGACATAACCTTCGAATGAAAAAAATATAATTGAGTCCGGTCTAAAAAGC
>DYSM01000058.1 GCA_020718265.1 Draconibacterium orientale
TGCCCAATGTTGCATAAAAAATTTTACAAAACAAACAAAATTCTATCTTTGAGATGAATTTTACAGAAATCGGATGCAACCTTTATTGCTATTTTTCTCTCTGTATAGAATTAATTCAATTGTGTTTGTGAAAA
Source organism: Draconibacterium orientale (assembly GCA_020718265.1). GTDB lineage: Bacteria > Bacteroidota > Bacteroidia > Bacteroidales > JAADGE01 > DYOJ01. The sequence goes on from DYSM01000058.1 coordinate 135, forward strand.
AAATCGGCTATTTACTTCTCTGTTTCTGTATGAGTATATCAACGCTGTCGGCACAAGCAACGAGTGATAGTTTATCTTTACATGATATTGATATACAGCAACTTGAAAAAGAAATCACGGCACTCGAATTGTCTGCGCACATTTTTGCCGAACAAAAAGATTACTCAAACGCAGTTTCGGTATTAGATTCTGCGGTAATGCTGTCCATCCGCACGGAAAACCATAAGAAACAAGCAAGTTTGCTGACATTTCAGGGCGAGATTTATTGTAAAAACGACCGTTATTTACTCGCCGAACACAGTTTGAAACATGCTCAAAAACTTTTGGTCGAACTAAATACCGATGAAGATTCGGCACTTATCTGTAAAGTTTACAATAATTTAGGAATCATATATCGCAGAAAAGACAACTACGATGAAGCCCTAAAATATCACCTAAATGCAGAAAAAATTGCACGAAAAAAAAATGAGTTACAACAACATGCTATTTCTCTAAACAGTTTAGGTTTAATACTTGTCCACCAAAAAAACTACGAAGGCGCGCTACGCTATTTTGAAGAAGCCCTTACTGTGGAAACGCAAACACACAACGAATTAGGTGTTGCAATCAACTTAAATTCAATCGCTTGGGCTTACCAAGAAATAGGTGACTACCATAAAGCAGAAGATTTCTACAAAAAGGCAGAAGAAGCAAACCGCGAACTAAAAAACAATGAAGGAATCGCAATCTGCCGACGCTATTTAGGAACGCTTTACGTTCTAAAAAAAGATTACAAAACAGCAGCAGAATATTTCAAGAAATCTATCGACTATTTTGAAGAACGAGGCGACACGCGAAACTATTGCCTGACGGCATTTGAATACGCGAAACTCTTTATCATTCAAGGAAATAACGAGAGTGCCATAGATTTACTGCTGAGCGTAAACGAACTTGCAAGTTCGTTACATCAAAACGATTTGTTGCATGAATCCTATTTAAAATTATCGAAGATATATGAAAACATTGGAGATAACGCAAAAGCACTCAGGTATTTACAAACTTCAAATATCTATAGCGACAGCATCCACAACACCGAAGCGGAACAATTTGCGGAAGAAATTGAAACCAAATACCGTTTGCAGGAAAGTAACGATGAAATTGAATATTTGACAGGTGTAAACGCCGAACGTAGAGCATATATCTCTCGAATGCGAATTATCGGCTTCGGACTAATTTTATCGCTCATCGCAGTTGTCATTTTACTTATACGCATTGCAAATAAACGCAACAAATTTAGAGAACTTGCACAACAGTTAGAAATCAATAACACCGCAATCGTAACACAAAAAGAATATATTGCCGAACAAAACAGAATGCTCGAACAACAGACCGAAGAATTACAAAAAATAAATTCGACAAAAGACAAATTTTTCTCAATAATTGCACACGATTTACGCAATCCGTTCAATGCCCTGATTGGCTTTTCTGATTTATTGACAGAAAATTACGAAAGCTATACCGACGCCGAACGAAAAGAAATCATTCGCACGCTCAACAAATCAGCCCAAAGCGCACACCGCCTGCAGGACAACCTGTTCTCGTGGGCACGCTCGCAATCCGGAGCATTGCAAGTGAACCCGGAGCAATTCGATATTCGAGAAATTATTGTCGAAAATATTGAGCAGGCAAAAATTCGCGCAGCAAACAAGGGTATTTTAATTCACAACAGTATTCCGTTGCGTGAAATCTCAATTTTCGCCGATAAAAATATGATTAACACCGTGATTCGTAATATTTTAAGCAATGCAGTCAAATTCACAAACTTGGGCGGACACATTGAGCTTTCAGTCGAAAAAAAAGCCGATAACATTGAAATTTCTGTAAAAGATAACGGTATAGGAATATCGGACGATGTACAAAAAAAACTCTTCAACCTTGCCGACGGAAACACCCGACGCGGAACGAACAACGAACCCGGCAGTGGTCTCGGTCTGGTTCTTTGCAGAGAATTTGTGTTGAAAAATAATGGCACAATTCGAGTTAAATCGGCAGTCGGAGCAGGAACAGAATTCAGAGTTTCCCTACCCCTACATGCTCAGGATAACGCACAATAAAGCATCTCAAAATAGAAATTTGGAATCTAAAATTGATTTTTCAGCAAACTTTTTCATACATTTGCCCTGAAAATATTTCTGATTTATGCACAATTCAAAGAAAAAATTCTATCCGCTATCCTACGCCTTTGCCGTTCTGATTCCATTCTCTTTTCTGTTTTTAAACAGTACACCTGTTCCTTCTACGCACAGTGTATCAAATAATTTACTCCGAAATCCTGCACTTTCTGCATACAGCGTTTTTTGGGCAGATTCCATATTTAACACACTCTCGCCTGACGAACGCATCGGACAGCTCTTTATGATAGCTGCTTACCCGAAACAAGGCGCAGAAAATCAAGCGGTTGTAACAAAACTCATCCAAGACTATAAAATTGGCGGACTAATCATGTTTCAAAGCGGACCCGTAACGCAGGCAAAACTCACAAACTATTATCAATCCGTTTCAGAAATTCCGCTCATGATTGCCGGCGACTACGAATGGGGCTTGTCCATGCGCGTGGACAGCACGGTCGATTATCCGCGCCAAATGCTCATGGGTGCCATGCAGAATGAAAAAATTATTTACGATTTTGGTGTAGAAACAGCTCGACAATGCAAACGTTTGGGCATTCATATCAATTTCGCGCCGGTAATTGATGTCAATAACAACCCGGCTAACCCTGTGATAAACAGCCGTTCGTTTGGCGAAGAAAAGAAAAATGTTGCGCACAAAGGTGCAATGTACATGGCAGGAATGCAAGATTATCGAGTGCTTGCAGTCGGCAAACATTTTCCCGGACACGGCGACACCGATGTGGATTCGCACTACAATTTACCTGTGATTCCGCACAACATGGCTCGGTTGAACGATTTGGAACTTTATCCGTTCAAATACCTTATCAATCACGGACTTGGAGGCGTAATGATGGCACATTTACACATTCCGGCGTTGGATTCTACTCCAAATTCGGCATCAAGTCTGTCAAAACCAATTGTAACAGATTTATTAAAAAATAAGCTGGGTTTCAAAGGCTTAGTCTTTACCGATGCGCTCGGAATGCAAGGCATTACGAAATATCACAAACCGGGCGAAACGGAAGTAAAAGCAATTGGAGCCGGTGTGGACGTGCTGCTCATGCCGCGCAATGTGCCCGAAGCGTTTGCCGCAATAAAACAGGCAATTGCCTACGGACGAATTACGCAAGCAGATATAGACCAACGCGTTAAGAAAATTCTTGCCGCAAAAAAATGGTTCGGTTTAAATGAGTATAAACCCATTCCGATTAAAAATATCTACCAAGATTTGAATTCCGATGGCGCCGAACTTCTCAAACGCCGCATTCTCGAATCGTCAGTTACGCTTGCCGTAAATAAAGATGAATTTGTGCCGATAAAAAAACTTGACACCGTTTCAATCGCCTCATTATCAATAGGTCGCGGATTAAGAAATTCATTTCAAAACCGATTAAGCGATTATGCAGTCGTGTCGCATTTTGCAATCGACAAGGCTGCGGACGCGGCTACTCAAAATGTGTTATTTTCCAAACTAAAAAAATACGAAGTAGTTATTGTCGGGATGCACCAAATGAACAACCAACCACCGTATTTCGGTGTAAATCAATCGGATATAGATTTTGTGGAACGACTCGCCGAACACACAAAAGTCGTTTATGCACACTTCGGGAATCCGTATGTTTTGGCAATGTTCAAAAAACCGGAAAACTTGCAGGCGGTCGTGGTCGGTTACAACGATTGGGCGGAAACACGTGATTTTGCGGCGCAACTTATCTTTGGCGGCATACAAGCCGAAGGCAAATTGCCCGTTTCGGCAGGCACATTTTTCAAAGCCGGCATGGGCGAAACCGAAGAACGCATCCGAATGAAATATTCCGTGCCGGCTGATTTGAAAATCCGAAAAGAAAAACTTGAAGATATTGATTCCGTGATACTTAAAGCCATAGAACTCGGCGCAATGCCCGGCGCAACCGTTATGGCAATCAAAGACGGCGTGGTTTTTTACCAAAAATCGTTCGGAAAACACACCTACGAAGGCGATGTAATGAACGAAAATACAGACATTTACGACTTAGCTTCTGTAACAAAAGTGTCATCAACATTGCCGGCAATCATGCGCCTGTACGAACAGCGCAAAATTGATTTAGACGAAACTCTTTCAAACTATTTGCCCGAAACCGAAGGCACAAACAAGGGCAATTTGGTGCTGAAATCCATTTTGGCACATCAGGCGAAGCTTAAAGCGTGGATTCCGTTTTATCTCCGAACGTATTCTGACAAAACCAATTACGTGTTAGATACCGCAATTTATTCAACCGTAAAATCGGACAAATATCCGCTCACGGTAGCCGAAAACCTCTATATTACAAAGGCTTACGCCGATTCCATGTATCAACGCATTTATGACTCAAAATTGGAGGCTTCCGCAAAATATTTATACAGCGATTTGGGCTTTTATATGTTTTACCGAATGGTCGAAAATTTAACCAAAGAGAATTTTGACGAGTATTTAGCTCGGAATTTTTACCGCCCGCTCGGAGCTACAACGTTGGGTTTCAAACCATTTGAACGATTTGAAAAAGCCGGATTCGTGCCTACGGAAAACGACACCAAATACCGTAAACAGCTCTTAGCCGGCTACGTGCACGACTACGGTGCCGCCATGACCGGATGCGTAAACGGACACGCCGGCTTGTTCTCAAGTGCGAACGATTTGGCAAAATTAATGCAAATGTATCTGCAGTTCGGCGAATACGGCGGCGAACGCTACTTTGACGCTTCTACCGTAAAACTCTTTTCATCAAGAGCTTACAAAAAAGGAAACAACCGACGAGGTTTGGGTTTCGACCGTCCGAATTCTGATACAAAAATACCGACACAAACGAGCTTCGGGCATTCCGGTTTTACGGGCACGTACGTGTGGATGGACCCTGAATATCAGTTCGTTTACATATTTCTGTCGAACAGAATTTATCCGGATATTGAGAACAATAAACTCAGTAAATTAGCCGTGCGCGCTACGGTTTTGAAACTATTTTACGAATCGTTTCCGGAGTATCAACGCTCTGAAATTTAAGCGAGTTTGTATTTTTGCGCAAACTCCTCCGACACATAATTGTCGTAGTGCATACACACATGCCCCGAAAATTGAATCGAATTTTTAATTAAAATGTCCCAACTTTCTTTCGTAAGTTCGTGTGCCGAAGTGAACGTTATATTGTTGGCTATCAGCGTATAACCGATGCCTGCCATAAACGTATCGCCGGCACCGATTGTGCTCACGGGGTGAATTGCCAACGCATCGTAATGGTCGGAAATTTGTGGTGTGTGCAACCAAACTCCGTGCCTGTTTGCCGTATAAATCAGCGCGGCATCGGTAATATTTTTCAATTCCTCGAATGTGGACGGTGCATTATCGGTTCCGAAAATATTCAAAAAATCTTCGTCCGAGCCTTTTACAATGTGCGAAAGCTCCATATTTTTCAGAATCATGGGCTTCAACGACGGCAATTCGTGACGGTGCGCGGCACGAAAATTTGGGTCGTAAACAATAATTGCACCGGCAGCTCTTGAGCGTTCAATAAATTTGATAAGCTCGCCGTGGAGTTCAGGTTTTATAGCATAAAACGAACCGAAAAGCACCACATCATCTTTTTTAATTTCCGGATAATTCAGATGTGCTGCGCCTTCTTTACGAATTTTGTAGAACGAATATTCGGCATTATTTGCACTGTCCAGAAAAGCCAAAGCCAAACGCGACAAAGCATTGGTGTAGGTGTAAATATAATCGGTGTTTACGCCGTTTTTGTTGAGAAATTTGACAATGTAACGACCGATAACGTCGTCTGCCAAATCGCCCACAAGCGAAACATCCGCGCCAAGCCGCCCAAGCGAAACCGAAGTATTCAGCAACGCGCCGCCGGGCTTAGCCGCCACGGGTTGTTCATCTTTAAAAATAATGTCATAAATAGTCTCGCCGATGGTGTAGATTTTTCGCATAAACAGAAATTTTGAACATGAATTTATGCGCGCAAATATCCGTTTTTTCAACTTAATATGAAAATTTACATCAAAGATTTAATAATCATTTAGCATTAGAAAAACATAAAAAACATAAATCTCTAATAGCAAGGTTATTAAAAAAAATGAAATTAGCAAACAAGCGTTCACTAATTTCAGTCTATAATTTCGTTAAAAAAAACGTATTAAAATGCCGGACAAGGAATAATCGTGTGCATATCGCGCAGATTACCACCATTTTTATTAAATTTGTAAACCAAAGAAATCTCATGCGAACCGCCGGTATGATTTAACAATCGGGAAACTGTTACGTCAAAACTGTATCCGATGCTGACATCGTTTTTCAATTTTACGCCGACAAGTACAATAAGTGCATCAATATTTTCGTAATTATCGCCGGAGCCGGCAGCAAAACCTTTAATCGGAATTCCGCGAAACCATGCACCGAGCACCAACGGATCGCGCTCCCAATACGCGCCCAAATCAAGCTGATCTGTGCCGCCTTGGTAGCGGTAGTGTCCCACAAAATTTACGCTCTCCTGCTCTCGACCATATCGAACACGCTGCATTCTGGATTGTTTATTCTTGAGCGGAATTTTTGCACCGCCAAAAACGGAAACTTTCATAACCACATTCGCATCACCGGCGGTTAAACTTTGGTTCGGAGTAAGCAAGTGGTCCATCGTAAAACCACCCCAATACGTTTCATTGTAAGCTAATGCAGAGCCGGTTAAATCTAAATATCCCACGCTTTCTGCGGGTACGGGTTGCGTTGTGTATCCGCCTGTGGTATTTCCGTTTGCAAGCAATTGGTCTATAAAAGTTAAATCGCCAAAATTGAGGGCGCGTTGCGAAAATTTGAGCTGTATTCCGGGACGAATAAACCACTCGTTGTTCTTATAGCCGCGCTTTTCGCCAAGTTTTATGCGATATGCGTATTGCAAACCGGCTTCGGTTAGGCTTAATTTTCCGGTTCCGGCTTGGTCTCGAAACAGTAAAACGCCCACGCCGCTCTTGGCTCGTCGAAAATAATGGTCGCCCGCAGCCGCAAACGAAACGAACGTTCCGGGAATTTTGGACCATTGGTCTCTATAATTTAGCGACAGCCTCGAACCTTCCGTGTAACCGGCAAACGACGGTGCCATAGTCATCGGGGTAGAAAAAAATTGGGAAAAATGCGTAATTTGCGCATTTACCTTTTTTGTAGCCGCTCCCGACAAGACCATGATAACCAATATGATAACTGCTTTTTTCAATGTCCCGATTTTTTACGCATAACCTAATAACGTTCTTTTTCAAAAAAAAATTATCCGCTCATGCAACTGTTTTACACTTATTTTAGTCTTGCAAATTAAATACCGTTTTTGCAATAATACAACTTATTTTGATAACTTGTTCAAAAATAACAATGCTTCGCGAATTTCTAATTCCGAAACGTTGCAGTTCGGTACGGCATGTCCTATATGAGATAACAAACTGGTTTTAATTACGTTAGATACATTTTTTTTGTCATGTTTCATGTATTCTGTAAGCATTTCAAAGTCCGACTCGTCAATACTAATTTTCACGTAAATTTCTAAAATTTTTCGCGAATATTCTGTAACCAAACCAAAATTTAAGCCTAAAATTTTATTTGACAAAAATAATTCACAAATAATGCCTTGTGCAACAGCCTCTCCGTGCAGCAATGGATTGTCAGTTTCCTTAAAAAAACTTTCAAACGCATGTCCGAAGGTGTGTCCGAAGTTCAAATTCTTTCGCAAACTTGTTTCATTAAAATCCTGCTCAACAACATGTGATTTTATTTGGATTGATTTTTCAATTGCACTTTGCAAAAGTTCAGTTTGCTTTGGATTTTTGTCCATTTTTTCTGCAATTTCGAATAATTCATCCAAATGTGTGGCATCGGCAATGAAGGCATGTTTCAACATTTCGGCAAAACCGTTGAAAATCTGTCGAGTATCTAAAGTTGCTAAAAATTCCGATGAAACCAGCACGATTTCAGGGCTTTGCATCACGCCAATCTGATTTTTCAGTTTACCGTAGTTTACGCCTGTTTTTCCGCCTAATGCCGCATCGACTTGCGCTAAGAGCGTTGTCGGAATATTGATAAACGAGATTCCGCGTTTGAACGTTGCTGCCGCAAAGCCGCCCATATCACTAATTACGCCTCCGCCAAGGTTTATCAGCAGAGACTTACGGTCGGCATGATGCGCAAACAAAACATCCCAAATTTTGTGAACCGTTTCAAGTGTTTTTTCCGATTCTCCACTTTGAATTCTAATTAAATGACATTGTTTGGGAAGAACATTTTCTATTAATTGATAACAATATTGAAACGTATTTTCATCGACTAATAAAAACACAGATGAATAGCTACTTTGGGCAAGAAATTCGGCTAAGTCTTTAGCGACGTTTTTTGTTACCTTATATTTTGGACTATTGTGATTCATTGTTTATCTTGAGTAGCAAATTCAAAACTCCAAATATATAAAAAAAACTTTTATAGAACTATGATGTATGAATTAATTTTCTGAATAAAATATATGCACCTTTGCGGCATAATTCAAAATATCAACACAAAAAATGATACAATTTACGAATACGGAAATTGCTTTTAAAAGCAAGTCCGACAAGGCATTATCAAAAGCCTGGTGGTTGTTTAAAATTATGGCAAGTCCTTTTTTGGTCAAAACGCTTTCCGGCTTGACGAAAGCTGCGCTTGCGGTGCGTTTTCCGGTAGCGTGGGCGGTTCGACCGACGATTTACAGCCATTTTGTGGGCGGCAGAACCATTGACGAAAGCACGCCGATGGTGCGATTGCTCGATAAATTTAATGTTCGGGCAATCTTAGATTATTCCGTTGAAGGCGGCGAAACGGAGGCTGCGATTGACGCCGCGCTGCAAGAAACTTTGCGCACAATTCACAATGCCGGAAAAGATAAAAATATTCCGTTTGCGGTGTTCAAACCCACAGCTTTCGTGCAAAGTGAAATTTTAGAAAAAGCCGGCGGCGACAAAAGTAAACTTACAGAAACTGAAAAAAAACAGGCTGCTGCGTTTAAAGAACGTGTAAATTTGTTGTGTAAAACGGCTTACGATGCAGGAATTCCTATCCTGATTGATGCCGAAGACAGTTGGTATCAGGATTTTATTGATGAAACGGTAGAAGAAATGATGCGCATTTACAACAAAGAAAAAGCGGTTGTGTTCAATACTTGGCAAATGTACCGACATGACCGGCTCGAACATTTGAAAAAATGGTACGAACGTGCTGTTGCCGGAAATTTTTACGTCGGCGCAAAATTCGTGCGAGGCGCATACATGGAAAAAGAGCGCGCTCGTGCCGCCGAACGCGGCTACCCCTCGCCTATTCAACCCGACAAAGCCGCAACCGATAAGGCTTACGACGATGCGTTGCAATTCACGTTCGAGCACTTGGACAGATTTGCAATTTTCAACGGCACGCATAACGAACACAGTTCCAAAATATTAGCCGAATGGATGATAGAAAAAGGAATCGCACGTGACGACAACCGAATTTGGTTTTCGCAGCTTTGCGGCATGAGCGACCACATCAGTTTCAATTTGGCTGCCGAAAGATTCAATGTGGCAAAATATCTGCCTTATGGTCCGATAAAACATGTGTTGCCGTATTTATTCCGCCGCGCAACTGAAAACACATCGGTAAAAGGACAAACCGGACGCGAACTTATGCTGCTGACAAAAGAACGCCAAAGAAGAAAATCGAAGAAATAATATCAGACGTTAGCACATTTCTTTATGAAATTAGAGTAATTAAAGATATCCTGAATGCAAAAATCCCTGTAAAACAAGTGTTTACAGGGATTTTTTTTATGCTGAACTTACAAATTTTATAACAAAAAAAGGGTAAGCTACTCATATCGCACCGCTCAACCATCGTACCCTTGCTTCGATCAAGACCTGGGGGATTAGACAGGAGCTGGTCGTATGAGACTTACCCCGCACAAAAGTATGTATTTTTCCGTTACTACAAAAAAAAAAACACCAAAATTGGTATTTTTCTTTTTAACAAAGAGTCTTAAATGCTGATTATATGAATTTTAATTCAAAATTATATTTGAAATTTTTGCCACAATTTATCTTTCAGCTCCAAAATTCCTTTTCCTGAGATAGATGAAATGTAAACCGTATCGACCTTTTCGGGTAAATTTAGTTTCAATTGAGCGAGCATTTCATCGTCCAACATATCGCATTTTGTAATTGCAAGAAGCCTTTGTTTATCAAGTAGTTCCGGATTATATTTTCGCAATTCGTTCAACAAAACTTGATACTCCGCGCCAATATCGTCGGTATCCACCGGAACCATAAACAATAAAGCTGCATTTCGTTCAATATGCTTTAAAAATCTGATACCCAATCCTTTACCCTCAGCCGCACCTTCAATAATTCCGGGAATATCTGCCATAACGAACGATTTTTCGTCCCTATAACTGACTACGCCCAAGTGCGGAACCATTGTTGTGAACGGATAATCGGCAATTTTTGGTTTTGCTGCCGAAACTGCATTCAACAAGGTTGATTTTCCGGCATTCGGAAAACCGACCAAACCGACATCGGCGAGCACTTTGAGTTCCAAAATTATGGTTGCTTCTTCGGCAGGTTCGCCCGGCTGTGCGTAGCGCGGAGCTTGGTTTGTGGAATTTTTGAAATGCGTATTTCCGAGCCCGCCTCTGCCACCTTTGAGCAGAATTTGAGTTTCGTTATTTTCGGTAATTTCAAACAGAATTTCGTCGGTTTCCGAATTTTTCGCAACCGTTCCGAGCGGAACATCAATAATAATATCTTTGCCGTCCGCCCCGGTTTTCAGCGCGCCTAAGCCCGCAACTCCGTTTTCAGCAAAAATATGTTTTTGAAATTTTAGATGCAACAGTGTCCAGCGGTTGTTGCTGCCGCGCAGGATAATATGCCCGCCGCGCCCGCCGTCTCCGCCGTCGGGTCCGCCGTTCGGCAAGCCTTTTGCTCTAAAAAAATGAACTGAACCCGGTCCGCCTGCGCCCGAGCGACAAATAATTTTGACGTAATCTATGAAATTTGCTGACACTTATTGAGTTATGAGTTATAAAATTATTGAGTGTTGAAACAGAAAATTTGAAATTTCAATCGAATTCTAAAATAATTGCAATCAAATTTCTACAAATTTTCAATTATTCCTTCAATATTTCTGAAAATATCTTCAATTGCGCCTTCGCCGTGTACTTCTCGCAGTTTGCCTTGTTCGCGATAATATTCTTTAACCGGCGCAGTTTTTTCGTGGTAGATTTTGATACGATTTTCGATGATGTCGGGCGTATCATCGGCACGTCTTCCGGTTTTTCCGCGTTCCACAAGACGGCGTTTAAGTTCCTCTGTGCCAACTTCTAAGGCAATCATTGCAGAAATCGGCATACTTTCTTCACGCATCAACGCATCAATGCGGCGCGCTTGCTCAACTGTTCGCGGGAAACCGTCGAAAATAAAGCCGGATGCGCCTTTGTTTTCCATAATTTTGAGCATGATCATACTCAAAACAATCTCGTCCGGCACGAAACCGCCGTTGGTCATGTAGCGTTTTGCAAGTTGTCCGATACGTGAATTTTGTTCAATTTCGGCACGTAAAATATCGCCTGTCGAAAGGTGGACAAGGTTGTAACGTTCGATAATTTGCTTACTTTGAGTGCCTTTACCTGCGCCCGGAGCACCGAAAATGAGCAGATTTAGGAATTTATCCGATTTTACGGTGTAAATATCACGATAATTTCGTCCGAAACCGTCGTAATCCAAACCGTATCCGACAATAAAGTCATTCGGAATTTTTAGGGCGATATAGTCTATGTGAAAATCTTTAACAAACGCATCAGGTTTAAACAAAAATGTTGCAATTTTAATTTCGGCAGGTTCTCCGGCACGAACTTGCTCAATCACATTTTCCATTGTTAAACCGGAATCGATGATGTCTTCCAAAATCACAACGGTTTTTCCTTTGATATTTTCATTCAAGCCGATAACTTGAGTAATGTGTCCCGTTGAGGACGTGCCTGTGTAGGATTCTGTTTTCAGAAAAGAAATTCGTGCATCAAATTCTATTCGCCGGAAAATGTCCGAAGCAAACATAAATGCGCCGTTCAAAATTGGCAAAAACACGACTTCTTTGCCGCGCAAATCGCGGTTCAAGTCGTTCGCAACGCGCTGTACTGCTTGTTGAATTTTCTCTTCGGTAATGCTGACTTCAAATTCTTTTCCGTGGATTTGGATTGTTTTCATTCTATCAGATTTTTTTCGTTCTGTGCTGATTAATAAGAAATAAAGCGATTTTTAACTACATTTTTCAAAACATAAAAGTATTGAAAAAAATTGAAATTACGAATAAATTCAAAAAAAAA
>DYSM01000429.1 GCA_020718265.1 Draconibacterium orientale
AATACCCGAAGAACTCTGGGAATTTACAAGTCTTAAACATTTGGACTTGTCTTTCAACAACATCACCTGTTTGACAGACGGCATTGAGATGCTAAGTGAATTGGACTTTCTCAACTTATCGAATAATTCGATAGCTCATTTGCCAAATATAGAAAAGCCCTTCTCGTATGATATTGATTTATCATACAACAAACTAAGGATTTTACCAACGGCATTTTTAGAATTTTTCGAGGAACGTTATCTTGACCGCAAAATTAATCTAAGCCACAATGACATCCGAACAATTCCCAATGCTATTGATTTTCGATACATAATTACGTTTGAGGGCAAAGACTTTTCAGAAATCAGAGGAGGTCAAATATTAGACATACGTTACAATAAACACCTAAATTATCCGCCAAAGAAAGTCTTGGATTTGTATGGACCTGAATCGGATAAATTTGATGACTATTTCAGATATTTAAAAAAATACATCTCGTTAGCGCCCGTTTCTTGTGAAAAATGTTTGGACTTGTGCCTAAACGAACTGAAAATTGTCAATTATAATGTTGTAAAGAATTTACATATTGAAAATATACCGAATAATAACCGCTGGGTATTTTTTACCGGAGAAAACGGTTTTGGAAAAACGTCGATATTGAGGGCAATCGTTGTTTTGCTCAACGGAAAAAAAGATGCAGTCAGTAATATTGCAAAAGAATCCGATTTTTTTTACAAACAAATAGATGATAATATAAACCCCAGCTTTGTGCGCTTTAATTATTATGGTCACCCGCGTGCAAATATCATTGATTCATACCCCGAAGGCGAGTTTTTCTATCCGTTTGAACAATTTGCTGCTTACGGTTCAAATCGAACAAAATTCTGCACAACAGGCGAAACCGTGTATAAAACGGACAACATTTTCAGCCGAAATAATGCGGAGTATATTATAGATTTCGAATCAAAATATAAAGATTGGCGTATTTTTCCGGAAATTAACGGTACAAAAATCAAAAAATTTGAAACAGTTTTGAAATTAGTAATCCCGAAACTCGCTCGAATTGACATTGAAAACGAAAACTCGAGAGTTGTGTACTTTGAAAAAAACGAAAAAGGAGAAATAATTGAAACTCCCTTGCTTTTTAATCAATTAGCAATGGGGCTAAGAAGCACTATCGGTATGATTAGTGATTTCGTGATACGTCTCGGAGGTCCGGAATTTGATTTTGAAATAACAGATAATACGGTTGATATCAGAGGAATTGTAATTATTGATGAATTTGATTTACACTTGCACCCAAAATGGCAACGTAGTTTAGTAAAAACACTTACGGATGTTTTCCCGAATATACAGTTCATCGTTTCAACCCACAGTCCGATTCCATTGCTCGGTGCGCCGCCGGAGCAAACCGTAATTCTGAATGTGCAACGTGATGATGAAGGAGACATATCGGTAAAACGATTAAAAAAAGTAGAATCTGATTTACTTAAACTCACACCTAATCAATTACTTACATCAGACTTATTCGGACTTGAAGAAATTGAGAATATTTACCTGACAGATGGTAATCTTGATTCGGCATATTCTGATGAAACTTCTCAGGAAATCGAAAAACGCGTACAAATTCTAAAAAGGCTCAATTCGGAACACTTACCTTCTGACTTGTTGGACAACATCTAAAAAAAGGCACATGATACATATCTCTAAAAACTTATCGTCTCCACCGAAAGCGTTGTTGGATTCTAAATGGAATAAGATAAAAGCAGATGCCTCTGTAAATCCGAAACATAAAGCAGACTCAAAATGTTATCGCGGGACTGTCATTGATGAATTAGAAAAACTGTATAATTTTAAGTGCGCCGTTTGCGAACGCAGCATAGGTATAGATTTGGAAGTTGACCATTACCGTCCGAGAAAACCACGTACTTGTTCGGACCCGAATGATAAACATTCTGGATACGGTTGGCTTACATACGAATGGAGCAACTTAATGCCGCTGTGCAGTAACTGCAACAGATATAAAAGCAATCATTTTCCTATTTTCAATGTAATAGCACGTATAACGAACTTCTCGCATCCTGTTGCTTATGATTTTCATAAATTACAAACGACCGAAGAACCCTATCTTATAAATCCGGAGTTTGAAGAATTTCCCGAAAAACATTTTCTTTATCAGCCTAATGGAACTGTTTCCGGCAGAACTGATTCAGGTCGAGTAACAATCGAAATTTACAAATTAAATTCACGCTCAAAACTGCGCGACAGGAGAAAAATTCTTGACTCAATTCTTCGAGACATTTCAGAAGCCTTCAATTCATATATGACTTTCAAAAATA
>DYSM01000430.1 GCA_020718265.1 Draconibacterium orientale
TCATATATGTGTCCGACAAGTAAGGTTAATTGTAAAATAAATCATAACACATAGAGTTATTATTGTATTTCGACCGAATTTCTAAACACATTCGGACCTAAATTTAGTTATTCTGAAAATGCTTAGAATTTTAACTTTGCGACTTTGGTGCTTTAAAATGTTGTTTATCAATTTATTACAAATACGGAAAAATGTTAAAGACGTAAAGTTTCATACCGCTGTTAGTATATATCGTATAGAATTTCAACAAATTATGAGTTTTCTTACAACAACTAAATACGAACTTGTGTCTTGTCATCAGCCTCCAACCACAACACCGTTTTTTTTTACACGATTCATAATCCGTTGTTTGTAAAAAATGTTTATTAATATGTAAGGTGTGTCGAAAAAAATCTAAATTTGTCGAAAAAATCAAATTTATGTCAGACACAAATATAAAATCGTTTCTTGCTAAAATTGAGTTGTTTCAAGGCTTGAACGACGAAGAAATGGAAATCATCGCATCGCTGAGCGCGTTGGTCGAATATCCGAAAGGTAAAGTTTTGTTTGAAGAATACAATCCGCGAAAAAATGTATTCTTAGTGTATTCGGGCGAAATTCAATTGTATAAAACCACGCCCTTCGGCGAGGAACGCCACATCACACAATTTGAGAAATACGATTTCATCGGCGAAGCGTCGGTAGTCGATAACTCGCCGCATTCTACATCGGCACGCGCATTGTCGGATGCCAAAGTTTATAAGATTAAATCTGTCGATTTGGTGGATGTGTTGAACAACGAAGCCAAAATTGCCGTAAAAATTCTGTCGCGCATTGCGCAAATCATTTCGCGCCGTATGACGCACAGCAACGACCGCCTCAGCTCCGTGGGCGCGCAATACGTGTCTGGGCGCACCCGCGTGGAGCACGATTTGTTGGGCGAACGCAACATCCCGTCGGAGTATCTGTATGGTGTTCAAACCATTCGCGCAAAAGAAAACTTCAACATTTCAGGCGTAACGTTGCGCTTTTATCCCGATATTATTGTGGCATTTGCCATGGTCAAGAAAGCTGCCGCCCTTGCCAACAACGAAATCGGTTTGCTGAACGACGAAATCACAAAAGCCATAAGTTTTGCCTGCGACGAACTGATTGCCGGCAAACATCACAAACATTTTGTGGTGGATATGATACAAGGCGGTGCCGGAACGTCCACGAACATGAACGCCAACGAGGTGATTGCTAATTTGGCACTCGAATATTTGGGCAAAGAGCGCGGCGATTACGATTTTTGTCATCCGAACAACCACGTAAACCTGTCGCAATCCACCAACGACGCGTATCCGACCGCCGTAAAAATTGCCCTCAAGATGGCAAGCGAGAAACTGATTGAGAATTTAAAACTCTTAGTCGATTCGTTTCAAGCAAAGGCGGACGAGTTTATGAACGTCATAAAAATGGGGCGCACACAACTGCAAGATGCCGTGCCTATGACACTCGGTCAGGAATTTGGTGCGTATGCCGAACTGCTGCGCGAAGAAATTGAACGCATTACAACGAATGCCGACTTGCTTTTATTCTCCAACATGGGCGCAACCGCTATCGGCACAGGCTTGAACGCGCACCCCGACTACAGCGATGCCTGCGTAAAATACATGCGCGAGATTACTCAATTGGACGTAACGCTTGCCGAAAACCTTGTGGAAGCTACGCAAGATACCGGTTCGTTCATTATGTTTTCTTCGGCACTTAAACGTTTGGCGGTGAAATTATCCAAAATTATGAACGATTTGCGTTTGCTTTCGTCCGGACCGCGTGCAGGTTTGAACGAAATTAATTTGCCTGCCGTGCAACCGGGTTCGTCCATTATGCCGGGCAAAGTCAATCCTGTGATTCCGGAAGTTGTAAACCAAATAGCCTTCAAAGTTATCGGCAACGACATCACCGTTACCCTTGCCGCCGAAGCCGGGCAGTTGGAACTCAACGTGATGGAACCCGTAATTGTGGAAAGTTTGTTTGAATCCATCGAAATGCTCAAAAAC
The DNA here is from genome assembly GCA_020718265.1 of Draconibacterium orientale. Lineage (GTDB taxonomy): Bacteria > Bacteroidota > Bacteroidia > Bacteroidales > JAADGE01 > DYOJ01. The sequence goes on from DYSM01000430.1 coordinate 2,022, forward strand.
GGAATGCGCGTGTTGCGCCTGCGCACCATCGACGGCATTACCGCCAACAAAGAACATCTGGAAAACATGGTGCGCAACAGCATCGGCATCGTTACGGCTCTCAATCCGTATATCGGTTACGAAAACAGTTCGTCCATAGCCAAAGAAGCACTCGCAACCGGCAAAAGTGTGTACGATATTACGCTCGAACGCGGTTTACTTTCGGAGGCAGAACTGAAACGCATCCTTTCGCCCGAAAACATGATTACAAATAAGCGACGCAAGTAGTATTTGTAAGAAAACGTGTAAATATTTGA
>DYSM01000431.1 GCA_020718265.1 Draconibacterium orientale
CAAGCATATAGATTGTTTAGCTAAAATAAAACAGGCTTTTTAGACCGGACTCTTTGAAAAATTTACAGCACTTCATGGTTCTTCGTCATTTAATTGTCATTCGGTTGTTTTTTAGTTTCAACTGAATTTCTAACGTATTTCAACAGAATTTCTGAAACCTTTCGGAACGAAATTTTACTATCTTATAGAACTTCAAAGAGTTATGAGTTTTCTTACAACGGCTATCTACTGTAGCGTTTGCGCTCAAATTCTTTCAGATATATTTTACGGAGCCTCAACGATTTTGGTGTAACTTCCAAATACTCATCAGCTTTGATATTTTCCATAAATTCTTCGAGCGAATATTTTATCGCAGGCGTAATGCTTGCTTTATCGTCTGTACCGGATGCGCGGATGTTGGTCAATTTCTTGGTTTTAGTAAGGTTCACAACTAAATCGTCCTGACGTGTGTGTATGCCCAACACTTGACCTTCGTAAATCTCATCGCCCGGATCGACAAAGAATTTTCCGCTGCTTTGGAGTTTATCTATAGAGTATGCAATGGCGGTTCCGGTGTCTATAGAAATAAGTGCGCCGGCTTTTTGAGTGTCCATATCACCTTTCCACTGTTTAAATTCGTCAAAACGGTGTGCGATAATAGCTTCGCCCTCTGTGGCGGTAAGCATTTGGTTGCGGATTCCGATGAGACCGCGTGCGGGCATGGTAAATTCCAACACCGTGCGGTCAGTTTTTTGTCCCACTTTGAGCAAATCGCCTTTACGACGAGTAACAATGTCGATAACTTTGCTCGAAAAGGCATCGGGTACCAAAACTGTCAGCAGTTCGAACGGCTCGTGTTTTACGCCGTCAATTTCTTTGGTGATGACTTGCGGTTGTCCGAGTTGGAACTCATACCCTTCGCGGCGCATGGTTTCCACCAATATAGACAAGTGTAAAATACCTCGTCCGTAAACCAAAATGCGGTCGGGCGATTCGGTATCCAAAAGGCGCAGAGCTAAATTCTTTTCAATTTCGGCATATAATCTGTCTCGCAGGTGGCGTGAGGTTACAAATTTGCCTTCGCGTCCGAAGAACGGCGAGTCGTTGATTGTGAACAACATACTCACGGTCGGTTCATCTATTTTCAAACGTGTGAGCGGTTCGGGACTTTCGCCGTCGGCAATGGTGTCGCCGATTTCAAAATCCTCAATACCAAGCACCGCGCAAATTTCGCCGGCAATCAATTCTTCTTTCATTTTCTCTTTGCCCAAGCCCTCGAAACGATAAAGTTCTTTTACTACAGATTTCTTTACTTCGCCGCCGGCTTTCAGCAACGCCACTTGTTGTCCCGGACGAATGCTGCCGCGCGTGATGCGCCCTACGGCAATACGTCCTAAGTAAGTAGAATAATCTAATGAGCTGATTTGCAATTGCAACGAACCTTCGTTTACTTTCGGCGCAGGAATATGCTCAATAATTTGGTCGAGCAAATACACCACATCCGTGGTTTGATTGTCCCAATGGTCGGACATCCAGCCGTTTTTTGCCGAGCCGTACACAGTCGGGAAATCGAGTTGGTCTTCCGTGGCATCGAGGCTGAACATGAGGTCGAACACATCTTCGTGCACTTCTTCGGGCGTGCAGTTCGGTTTATCCACTTTGTTGATAACCACAATGGGTTTCAATTTCAGTTCCAAAGCTTTTTGCAACACGAAACGCGTTTGCGGCATCGGACCTTCAAACGCATCCACGAGCAACAACACGCCGTCTGCCATGTTAAGCACACGCTCCACTTCGCCGCCGAAGTCCGAGTGACCCGGAGTATCTATAATATTGATTTTGATACCTTTATATCTTACCGAAATATTTTTAGCCAAAATCGTAATTCCGCGTTCGCGCTCCAAATCGTTGGAGTCGAGAATGAGGTCGCCTGATTCCTGATTATCACGAAACAGTTTGACTTGATGAATGATTCTGTCCACGAGCGTAGTTTTGCCGTGGTCAACGTGTGCTATGATAGCAATGTTACGAATATCTTGCATTAAACTTTTTTTTTGAAGCCGCAAAAATAGTCAAAAAAACCGAATATCTGCTTTTTAGCAGAAAATTTTACAAAACCCAACAAAACCTCACGTATAAAAGCCATTTGGAATGTAAACCGAGCTACTGCATAAACCAAGCCTCTTAGCGGCTCCAAACCGCATAGAGGCTAAAACCGTTGTGTTACTTTGTGAAACTTTTTTTTGAAGTACAAAGTTTTACATAGTGCTTGTAAGAAAACTCATAACTTGTTGAAATTCTTTACGATATA
>DYSM01000059.1 GCA_020718265.1 Draconibacterium orientale
ATTTGAAAATATTTTCGGCAAACGTAATGCTTTTTGGTAAAAATATCGGCAAAGCCAACGCGACCACGCTTTTAAACAACGCCAAGAAATTATGGCAAGCATCAACTATGCGCAACGTATTCAGCAAGCCGTATTGCCTTCCTCTCTTATGGCTGAAGATATTCTGGGCGAACACTTTATACTCTACAAACCGCGCGACATCGTGAGCGGCGATTTTTATTGGCTGAAACAACTTAGCAATTTCACGGCTGTCGTTGCCGCCGATTGCACGGGACACGGCGTTCCCGGCGCGTTTATGAGTATGCTAGGAAGTTCGTTTTTGAATGAAATTGTTACGCGCCGAAGCTTGGACAGTGCAGGCGAAATCCTCGACCGCTTGCGCAAAAAAGTAAAAGAATCGCTCGGACAAACCGGCGCGGAAGGCGAACAAAAAGACGGCATGGACATTTCGTTTTACATTATAGACATGGAAAACATGGAATTGCAGTTCTCCGGAACCTTTAATCCGCTGTATATCATACGAAAAACAAATTCGGAACAAAACGGCACCTACGAACTCATCCAACTGAAAGCCGACCGCCAACCGATTGGAATTCACATCAAAGAGCGCGGTTTTACAAATCACACCTTCAAAATTCAAAAAGGCGACACCTTATATAGTTTCTCCGACGGTTATGTCTATCAATTTGGCGGCGAAACAGGCTCGAAGTTCAAATCGTCTCGTTTTCAGGAACTTTTGTTAGATATTCAAGACAAATCCATGTTTGAACAAAAAGCAATTCCGGAACGAGCCATGCGCAAATGGCAAGGAAATTTGGAACAAGTGGATGATGTGTTGGTTATAGGCGTACGTATTTGAGTCTATTCAATCCCTTTCACAACACGTTGAATTTCATCGGGTTCTATGCCAAGTTTCTTCAAATAATCAAAATAAGAATCTTGTTTAAAAATATAATTTTTTAGCGAAAACGTTAAATCAAACCCTAATTTCAAATATAACAAAATCGTAAATTTCCAACCGATTTCCTGCGCCAAAAGCGAAAAAACATGATACGGCGCAACGAATCGCGCACGTATTCGTGCAAAAAAACAGCTTTTCGGCAAAACATCCGAAAGTTTTAAAGCGATATTTTTTTTAGGAAGATAAATTTGTTTCAGAATTTTAACGTAAAAAAATAGTTTTTTATGAAATTCCGGAAACAGTCCGAAATAAATCACATTCTTTTCAATATCCTGAAAATAATCGTTATATGATGTGTGAATATCGCCTGTCGCATCCAGCGTTTTGAGCGCGGAAACCAAACGATTGCTGATGTATCCGAACGTTTTTGGTTTTAAACCTTCAATCAATTCGGGCGGAACGTTTCCAAAGGTTTCGTTGGTCATTACCAACGCGAAACGCGCTTTTTCGGCAGCATTTGCTTTTTTTATCACAGCTAAAATTTTCTGAATATCAATAGGTTGAAGACTTTGGAGAAGATTTGCAATATCCATCAAATCGCGCGTGCCGCATTTGAACAAACCGAGATGTAATATAAGGTGTAGCAAATTGTATTCGGGCGAAAGTTTTTTTACGCTAACACCATTGAAATCAAAAGGTTGCGCCGTATTCCACGCCTCATCAATATCTACAGAAAATTTTGTTGTCGGCGATTTCAAGCCCCATTGCGTACCCACGATGCACGAAAAATCCGGACTGATAAACGACATGCCCACATGGCTGTAATCCGCAGGTTTTTGCCGCTCGCCGCCCCAACCAAAGCCCAGCGGAATGTAGCCTAAGCGAAAATAAATATCCTGAATTTTAGTCCAATCGGATTTGTGAACCAAAATATCAAAATCGTTCATTTTTTTGTATCCAATATCCTGATAAACAGTGTGCAAGAGCAAATTTCCTTTCAAAATTGCAACCTCAATTCCTTCAGTTTCAAATGCTTTCAAAAAAAGTGCGGCTTGCTTATTTCGAACTTCGTTTTGGTTACGCGTTTTTGTATAAACATCTGTAAATAAATATTTTACAGAATTTTGGAAATTTTCAAAAAATTCCAATCGTTCTAATTGCACATAAATCCAAGGCGCAAGCTTATAATTCTTACAATACTCAAAGAAATCCTTCGATTTTTGTTCCGAAACATAAACTTCCGACAACAATTGCTTCAATTCGATGCGCTCGGCAACCGAATGTTTGAGCTTTGAAAGCCGCGCTGTGAGGTAGAAAAAATTCATAAAAGTCAATTTCAGACGTAAAATTAGATTTTTTTTCACATAAAACGATAAATTTCGCAAAACAAAAAATTTGCAACCGGATTTTTTTTATATTTGCGGTTCTAAATTTTGAAAATTTTTGACATAATAACAGTGATACACACATGGCTACACTTGAAAAATTAAGACAAAAGGGACCATTAATGGCAATCATTATCGGGTTTGCACTCTTTGCATTCATTTTTACCGATTTAATTTCAAACATTGGTACAATTTCCGGCGACGACGAACACAATATCGCAGAGGTAAACGGCAATGCCTTAACCATTGAAGAGTTTCAGGAACGTTTTAGCACCGTGAAAGAAATTTACGAATATCTCGGAAATACCGTTGATACACGTATGCAAGAAACCATCGAAGAGCAAGTTTGGGAACAAATGGTGCAAGACCGCCTTTTGACCGAACAATATAAAAAACTGGGCATTGCCGTGAGCAGCGAAGAAGCCGCAGCAATGGTTACCGGAACAAACATTGATGTGGATCCGACGATTCGCCAATATTTCAGCAACCGCGAAACGGGCGAGTTCTTTGCCGATGCCGCTGTTGAATTTTTCAAAACCATTGACCAAGACCCCGGAAAGAAAAAATTCGGCTTGTTTCTTGAAACAGAAATGGAATTGAATAAAAAATATTCCAAATACATCACTCTGGTTTCCAAAGGCTTGAATGTAACAAAAGCGGAATCGGAAGATTTATACCGTGAGCGTATGCACATGGTTGATTTTGAATATGTTATGAAAAAATATGCCGCAGTGCCGGACAGCACTCTGAAAATTTCCGACTCAGAAATCAGCACCTATTATAACGAGCACAAATATAAATACGAACAAAAAGAGGCACGCGACATCGCATATATAACCTTTGACATTGTGCCGACTGAAAAAGACAAAACCGAAGCCTTAAATGCTGTAACAGAGTATTTAGCTGAAATGAAAAGTATGAAAGCCGACTCGGGAAGTGAAAATATCATCACTTATGTAAATGCAAATTCCGAAACGCCTTTCAATGCCAACTACATGTCTGTTAAAGAATTACAACAATATGGTTTAGATTCAACTTTTTACGGCGCAGAACTCGGAACAACCGTCGGACCTTACGAATTTGGAGGCGGCTTCAAAATTGCGCGTTTGACAGCAAAGAAAAGTATGCCCGATACCGTTGGTGCGCGACATATTCTCATTCGTCCCGACGGCGCGAAAATCAAAGACATGGCTGCGGCAAAAGCAAAAGCAGACAGTATTTTGAAAGAAATTAAAGGCGGAAAAGATTTTGCCGAACTTGCAAAAATTCACGGAACCGACGGCACAAAGGATAAAGGCGGCGACTTGGACAAATTTACGCAAGGTCAAATGGTACAAGAGTTTAACGATGCCGTTTTCAATAATCCGAAAGGATATCTCGGTATTGTTGAAACACAATTCGGCGCACACGTGATTGAAGTAACTTATCAAAGCCCGCGCAAAGAAAAAGTGCAGGTTGCAATTCTCGAAAAGAAAATCGGAAACGTGGATGCAACCGAAAAAATGTACCAAAAAACCAAAGTTTTTGCCGGAAAAAACAATACGCTTGAAAAATTTGAAGCGGCTATTGTTTCGGAAGGTTTAACAAAGAAAATCGCTACCGATGTTACGCCGCAAACAAAAGTTATCGCCGGATTTTCGGAAGCTCAAGCCATTATCAGTTGGATGTATAAAAAAACGACCGAAAAAGGTATGGTTTCGCAAGAAGACATAGTTTTGGATAACAAATACGTTGTAGTTGCACTCACAGCCGTAAAAGAAGAAGGCACAGCTCCGCTGGAACAAGTAAAAGACCAAATAAAAGCCGAAGTTGCCAAACAAAAGAAAGCCGAAATGTTCGCTCAAGAGCTGAAAAAAGCAGCTTCAGGCGGAAAATCTTATGCTGATGTAGCAAAAGAAATTACCGGCGAATCGGGCGAAGAAAAGAACAAAACCTTCTCGGCAACGCGCATCCGTATCGGCGATGAGCAAGCAGTTGTGGCAAACGCAGTTAAAATGGCGAAAGACCAAGTTTCCGAACCGATTACCGGCGAAACCGGCGTGTTTATCATCAAAGTAACATCGGTAACTCCGGTTGCCGAAGTTACACCGGAAATGTATGAAAATGACAAACAAACGGCTCAAAACCGACTTTCAAACAAAAGTCGCAGCGCATACAACGCACTCAAAGAAGCCTCTGACATTAACGACCACCGTCATTTATTCTTCTAGGAAAATTAAAATTTAGAATTAAAAAGCACTCTCATGCAGGGTGCTTTTTAAATTTTGGCAAATTAAGTATTAAATTACAATAAAATATTCAAAATGAACAAATTAGCAGTCATTGCACTCGGCGGAAACGCTTTGCTCCGCGGAAATCAAAAAGGAACAATAGAAGAACAAACTCAAAACTCTATTGACACATTTAAAAATATAATTCATTTGCTGGAAGAAGGTTACGACATCATTATCGGACACGGAAACGGACCCCAAGTGGGCAATATTCTCATGCGAAACGATGCCGGCGAAACCATGTATAACATTCCGCAAATGCCATTGGATATTTGCGTTGCGGACTCGCAAGGCGGCATCGGTTACATGCTGGAACGCAGTTTGAAAAATATTTTGGCAGAAGAAGGTATTGAACGTGATGTCGTTACGATTGTTACCCAAGTGCTGGTGGACAAAAACGACCCGGCATTCAAAAATCTGACAAAACGCGTCGGAAAAGTATATTCAAAAGAAGACGCTGACAAACTTTCCGCCGAAAAAGGTTGGGTGTTCAAATCGAGCCCAAAAGCTGAAAATGCGTTTCAACGCGTTGTAGCATCGCCCGAACCGATTGAGATTATGAATATCAAAACGATTGAAAAAATTGCACGCCAAGGCAATATCGTTATCGCAGCAGGCGGCGGCGGAATACCGGTTTACAAAGACGAAAACGGTTACATTCAACCACTTGAAGCCGTTATTGACAAAGACCGTGCTTCTGCAGTCTTGGCTGCAAAAGTCAATGCCGACGAATTTTACATTCTGACCGATGTGCCTTATGTTTACAAAAATTTCCGTCAGCCCGACGAAGAAATTCTGAAACATTTGGACGTTGCAGACACCGAAAAATACTTAGCAGAAGGCATTTTTGGCGAAGGCAGCATGGCTCCGAAAATCGAAGCCTGCGTTCGTTTCGTGAAAAACGGCGGCAAACAAGCAATTATCACCGAAGCTACAAAATTGAACGACAAAGCTTACGGCACGCGCATTACGATGAAATACTAAACAGAAATTGTAATTAGTGTTTGTAAGAAAACGTTTAAATATTTGATTTCATGTAGATTATAGCTGTTTTTTCAATTGAATGTATTGTCATTCAGTGGTCATTCAATAGTCATTCAGTTGTTTTTTTATAGTTTCAATTGAATTTCAACAGAATTTCTAAAAACATTCGGAACGAAATTTCGCTATATCGTATAGAATTTCAACAAGTTATGAGCTTTCTTACAACGACTAATTAGGAAATATAAGTTTTGAAATATAAAACAATTCAAAGTTTTAGTTCTCAATATCATAACGACATACAATTTATCTTATTTTTCAAAATACCGGAAAGACAGTCATCGAACGGCTGTCTTTCTTTCATTCCAAAACACAGAAAATGAAACGGTTCACAGATAAAATTTTCAACATACAAACAGAATGCGATTTTGACGAATTAGCTTTGCAAGCATTTGATTTTCAGATGGAAAACAATCCGATTTATGCCGAATATGTTTCACATTTGAATATTTTGCCTAAACGTGTAAGTTCTGTTGAAAAAATTCCGTGCCTGCCTATTGAATTTTTCAAGAAAAAAAATATCATTACAAAAAATCTGCGACCCGAACTCATTTTTACAAGCTCCGGCACAAGCGGAATGCAAACAAGCAAACATCTTGTGGCATCGCCGGAATTATACGAGCAAAGTTTTCAGCACAGTTTCCGCACTTTTTACGGCGAGCCGTCCGACTATATTTTTCTTGCACTGTTGCCGTCCTACCTGGAGCGCAAAGGTTCATCGTTAGTGTATATGGTTGAACGATTGATTGAAGATTCACAGAAACCGGAAAGCAATTTTTTTCTGCACAATATGAACGAACTTGCCGAAGTGTTGCAAAAGCTTGAAGATGAAGGCAAAAAAAGCATTTTATTAGGTGTAAGTTTTGCGTTGATTGATTTTTTTGAAGCACATGATTTTCATCTAAAAAACACGATAATCATGGAAACCGGCGGCATGAAAGGGCGAAAAGAAGAAATGGTGCGCGAAGAATTGCACGATTTTCTGTGCAAACGTTCCGGCGTTTCGACGATTCATTCCGAATACGGCATGACGGAATTGCTCTCGCAAGCGTATTCCGACGGGCACGGCATTTTCCGCACACCCAAACACATGCGCATTCTCATCCGCGACACGAACGACCCGTTTGAAAGCTTGCCGAACGGAAAAACCGGCGGTGTAAACGTCATTGATTTGGCAAACATTTACTCCTGCCCTTTTGTTGAAACTATGGATTTGGGTAAAAAACACAGCACGGACACGTTTGAAATTCTCGGAAGATTCGACAATTCCGATGTGCGCGGATGTAATTTGATGGTTGTTTGAAGTGTATCAATCATACAATTACTTACGTGCAAACTGCGGTTTCAGAACACAAGTGTATTAGATATAAAACATTGTAAATCTACATTTTAAATAGTGCTTGTAAGTCAACTTATAACTTGTTAAAATTCTTTACGATATAGCGAAATTTCGTTCCGAATGTTTTTAGAAATACTGTTGAAATTCAATTGAAACTATTAAAAAACAAAGAATGACTACTTTTTGACCATTGAATGACTACTAAATGACAAAACATTCGATTGAAAAATGACGACAACCTACATAAATTCAAATATTTACACGATTTCTTACAAATACTAAATATAAACTCAATTTTTTTGGCAATTCCGAAATTCTTATGCAACTTCGGTGAAAATTTCCTTAAACATGAATTCATTTTTGCACGATACAGCAGCCGATATTTTGCGCAAATACAAAAATCACTTGCACGAACTCTACATTATTTTTCCTAATAAACGGACTAAAATTTTTTTCAACAAAGCCTTTGCCGAAGAACTCGGTGAGGTACATTGGGCTGTGCGTTCCGATACATTTAAAAGTTTCATGCGCCGAAATTCCGACCTCACAGAGTTGGATAAATTGAGTTTGATACATCATTTGTTCCTGATTTACAAAGATTTAGCCAAAGAAATTCAGAAAGATCATCTCACCGATTTCACGTCGTTTTACCGCTTAGGCGAACTGATTTTGAACGATTTCAACGAAATTGACAATTGGCTTGCCGACCCGAAACGAATCTTCCTAAATATTTCGGACATTCACGATATAGATACTGTTTTTGAAACACTTACAGACGAACAAAAGGATTTGGTTCGCCAATTTTGGACACAGTTCCGAGAAGGAAAACCAAGTGCGGAAAAAGATAAATTTCTGCAAATTCGAGCTGTATTGCCTGAACTTTATGTGCGATTTACAGCATTTTTGGAATCGAAAAAAATTGGTTACGCCGGCTTGATTTATCGACGAACAGCACAAAATTTTGAAACCAAAAATTTCTTTTCCGGACAATTCAAACGCTGTATTTTTGTGGGATTCAACGCTTTGAACGGCGCAGAAGAACTTGTATTTCGGAAATTTAGATTGTCTGAGAAAACAGATTTTTATTGGGACACCGACGCCTATTACCACAACGACCCGAAGCAGGAAGCCGGCGATTTTCCGCGCAAGAATTTCAAAAATTTAGACATTCGTAACTATCCGATTCCGGCAAATTTTGAGCAACCCAAAACCGTGAAACTCATCGGAATGCCTATGCAAGTCGGGCAGGCAAAGCTGGCGGGCACACTTCTGCGCCAAGCGATACAAACCTCTGAGCCGGAGCAAATTGCCGTTGTGCTTGCCGACGAACATTTGCTGTTTCCGGTGCTTTACGCCGTTCCGCCCGAAATTGACTCCATAAACGTAACAATGGGCTATCCGATGAAATCGACGCCCGTTTACAGCCTCATCGATTTGTATGTGAAGATGTTACGAAACGCGGAACGCAAACACACAGGCGATTTTTACTACAAAGATGTCATTGCATTGCTTAAACATCCGGCGGTGGAGGAAGCCTCACGCGGTGAAGCTCGCTTGGCTGTTGAAAAAATTGAAGCTGAAAAGCGAGGGTTCGTGAATCCGAATTTGCTGTCAGGTTATCGCAGACCTATTATGAATCAGCTTTTTACACGACTTCCCGAAGATAATATTCAAGAAGGTTTGCTTGAAAATTTATTGAATATTTTGTATGAAATTTTTGATAAACGCAAAGATGAATCTACGGGCAAAACCGTGAAAACCATTGAAAATGAGTTTGTTCACAAAGCATATACCCACATCAAACGCTTTGCCGACGTGCTTGACCAAAGCGGCATGAAACTCGGACTTAAATTGCTCACAGACTTGCTGTTACAAACATTAAACGCCGAACAAATTCCGTTTACGGGTAAAGCACAAAAAGGCATTCAAATCATGGGCGTGCTCGAAACTCGAAACTTGGATTACAAACATGTTATTGTGTTGGGACTCAACGAGGGACAGTTTCCGTCCGTGTCCGTATCACCGTCGTTTATTTCGGAAAATATGCGTTTTGTGTTCGGGTTGCCACAAATTCGACATAAAGATTCCGTTTTTGCATACTTTTTTTACCGACTTTTGCAACGCGCCGAGCATATCACGCTGGTTTACAATTCGATAGTAAACGATAAAAACGCCGGCGAAATTAGTCGTTTTGTGCGTCAATTGAAAGAGGAATCAAAGCACACTATCATCGAAGAGCAATATACTCAGGAACTTATACCGGAAAAACCGAAAGAAATTTACATTCCGAAAAGTGATGCAACGCAAAAAAAATTGTCGTCTTATTTAATACAAAACGGACAAAGCGAACGAGCCTTTTCTGCCTCTGCTATAAACAGTTACATTGATTGTTCGTTGCAATTTTATTTCAAATATATTGCCGGCATCAAAGCTTTGGAAAGCGTTGAAGAAGACGTAAGCCACGCAGCGTTGGGCACGATTTTGCACAGAACAGTTGAACTTCTTTACAAAAATCAGATTTTACAAAAGAAATCAAATCGAGTAGAAAAATCTGATTTTAAAGCTCTGCGCGCTGAGGTTGAAACTTGCATGGAACAAGCTTTTGCGGAGCAGTATCGCACACAAGAACAAACAAATTTTGTTACTGAAGGCAATCAAATTATCATTAAAGAAGTCGTCATCAACTATGTGCGCAAGATATTGAATGCCGACGAAGCGTATGCGCCTTTCGAGATTGCGAATTTGGAAGATGACAAATCGTTTGTGCACGAAATTGAGTTTGAAGTGAACGGCAAACTTATGAAAACCATGCTTGCCGGCACCATCGACCGCACCGACACCAAAAACGGAACGGTGCGAGTGATTGATTACAAAACCGGCACAGTTACAAAAACGTTCAAAGCATTTTCTGATTTATTTGGCAAAGAAACCAAGTTCAGAAATAAAAATGTGGTTCAGATTTTTTTGTACGGATACCTATATAAAAAGAAATTTTCGGAACACTTGCGCGTTCAACCTGCAATTTACAATGTGCGCGAAATGCACAGCTCGGATTTCAACCCAAATATTGCACAGAAAATAGGAAGAGACAGCTTAGAAATCACGCCGGAAACCTTCGATTTGCTTTTGCCCGATTATTTAGCGAACTTGGCGGATAAAATATCCGATATTTTTCATCCGGATATTCCGTTTCAACAAGCTGAAAACCACGATGTTTGTGAATATTGCGATTATAAGAATATTTGCAGTCGCTAAAAAAAATCAAAATAAGACGTTATTTTATTTGGAAAGTTCAAAAAAAGCCCCTACATTTGCATCCGCTTTCAGAAAAAAGCTAATGATTCGTTAGCTCAGTTGGTAGAGCAACGGCCTTTTAAGCCGTGGGCCCTGGGTTCAAGTCCCAGACGAATCACAGAAAGGTTCATCTCTCACGAGGTGAGCCTTTTTTGTTTTTTTCGTATTGATTCTTTTTTGCACTAAATCGGCTAAATTCCATAAAAAAACATGATTTCAGTTGGTTTTTTGTCTGAATTTTATCAAATACATTTTACATCAGTCGTAATCAGTGCTTGTAAGAAAACTCAGAACTCATTGAAATACTTTATGTTATAGTGATATTTCTACTTGAATGCTTTTAGAAATTCTGCGGAAACACAGTAGAAATTCGATTGAAAAATTGACAATAACCGACATAATATCAAACATTTACACGGTTTCTTACAAACACTAAATAGTTAAAAGGAATGAAAACCAACCAGCGATGAAATATTATTTGCCTCCACAGCCAAAATTCTTTTTTCTTAAAAAATCTGTCGAACAAAACACCGGTTTCGTGTTGGAATCGTGCTGAAATATCTATATTTGTCAAAAATCAAATTCAATAAATAATGGCAAAAGCAGATATTAAGAAAGCGTTAGAACGCTTGGGAATCAAAGACATAAACCTCGGTGTATGCACCGGAACCGAATGGTTCGATACCAAAGGAGACCTCACAAGTTCCTATTCGCCTATCGACGACAAAGAAATAGGCAAAGTAAAAAACGCAACCATGGACGACTACGAAATGGTGGTAAAAAAAGCCGAAGCAGCCTTTGAAATCTGGCGCAAAGTGCCCGCTCCGCAACGCGGCGAAGTTGTTCGACAAATCGGACTCGCTCTGCGCGCATACAAAGACGAACTTGGCGCACTTGTAACACTCGAAATGGGCAAAATCTATCAGGAAGGCTTGGGCGAAGTTCAGGAAATGATTGATATTTGCGACTTTGCAGTCGGACAGGCACGTCTCATAAACGGCATCACGCTCAACTCCGAACGCCCCGAGCACCACATGTTTGAGCAATATCATCCGCTTGGCATTGTCGGAATTATCACTTCTTATAACTTTCCGGTAGCTGTATGGGCTTGGAACTCAGCACTTGCTGCAATTGCCGGCGATGTGGTTATCTGGAAACCTTCGTCCAAAACTCCGCTGACAGCTGTGGCTACCATGCACATTATCAAACAAGTATTGATTGACAACAACGTGCCCGAAGGCGTGTTTAACATGGTGGTTGCAAAATCATCTGTCATGGGCGATAACTTTGTGGCAGACAAGCGCATACCGCTCATTTCGGCAACCGGTTCAACAGCGGTCGGACAACGCATCGGTGCCATTGTAGGCAAACGTTTGGGCAAAACCATTCTCGAACTTGGCGGCAACAACGCAGTGATTATCACTCCGAATGCCGATATTCCGATGGCGATAGCCTCTACCGTGTTCGGCACCGTAGGCACAGCCGGACAACGCTGCACCAGCACGCGCCGCATTATTGTGCACGAAAGCATCTACGACCGCGTGCGCGACAGCTTCGTAACCGCATACAAAAGTGTTGCCGCAAAAATCGGTAATCCGTTGGACGAAAACACCTTAGTCGGACCGCTGATTGACCGCGCTTCTGTAACGCTTTTCCGCAATGCAGTAGAAAATGTTGCCAAAGAAGGCGGAAAAGTGCTTTTTGGCGGAGAAGTGCTAAATGACTGCGAATCAGGAAATTACGTGATGCCGTGTATTGCCGAAGCCGAAAATCAGTTTCACATTGTGCAGGAAGAAACCTTTGCGCCCATTGTGTATTTGATAAAATATTCGGGCGACATCAATGAGGCAATTAAATTGAACAACGGCGTGCCGCAAGGTTTATCGTCGGCATGTTTTACGCTGAATGTACGTGAAGCACAGACATTTATGTCAGCAGTCGGGTCAGATTGCGGAATTGCAAACGTAAACATAGGCACATCGGGTGCGGAAATCGGCGGTGCATTTGGCGGCGAAAAAGAAACCGGCGGCGGACGCGAATCCGGCTCCGATGCATGGAAAGCCTACATGCGCCGACAAACCAACACCCTAAACTACGGCGCAAAACTGCCTTTGGCACAAGGTATTAAGTTTGAGTTTTAATGCGATATTTAGTATTTGTAAGAAAACGTGTAAATATTTGATTTCATGTAGATTATAGCTATTTTTTCAATTGAATGTATTGTCATTCTGTGGTCATTCAATGGTCAAAAAGTAGT
>DYSM01000432.1 GCA_020718265.1 Draconibacterium orientale
TTTCCTTGCCGCAGTTCTCAAAAGAAGTTGGAACTGATTGATTTGTAAGTAAATACTTTGTCAATCACTTCGGCAAATAAATCGGCTACGGTCAGAACTTTTATTTTATCCGAAGGGCGTCGCAGCGGAACGGTATCCGTAACGGCAAGTTCTGTCAGTAAGGAGTTTTCGATGCGTTCAATGGCGTTGCCGGACAAAATCGGGTGTGTTGCAATGGCGCGCACGCTTTTTGCGCCGTTTCCCATAATCACTTCGGCGGCTTTGCAAAGTGTGCCGGCGGTGTCCACCATGTCGTCCACCAAAATCACATCTTTGCCGGTAACTTCACCTATCACGCGAATATCGCCCACAACGTTTGCTCTTTCTCTTGATTTATAGCAAATTACCATGCCTGCATTCAGTATTTTGGCATACGAACCCGCGCGTTTCGTGCCGCCGGTATCGGGCGAGGCTATGAGCAAGTTTTCCAAATTTAATTGGTGGATGTAAGGCACAAAAATGGTTGCTCCCGTGAGATGATCTACCGGAACGTTGAAAAAGCCTTGAATTTGGTCAGCGTGTAAGTCCATGGTAATCACCCTGTCCACGCCGGCGGCGGTCAATAAATCGGCGACCAATTTTGCGCCTATAGCTACGCGAGGTTTATCTTTTCTGTCCTGCCGCGCAAAGCCCATGTATGGAATTACGGCAACGGTTTTGTATGCCGACGCTCGGCGCGATGCGTCAATCATCAGCAAAAGTTCCATGAGGTTATCCGAAGGTTGGAACGTAGATTGTACGATAAACACATAATTTCCGCGCACGGTTTCAAGGTATCCGGGTTGAAATTCGCCGTCGCTAAACTTGTCCACAAAGCTCTTTCCGAGCGATTGCCCGTAGCTTTCCGCTATTTTTTGTCCAAGATAGGTTGATGCTGTGCATGAAAAAATCTTTAAATTAGAGTCCATGTTGCAAGATTGTTTCGGATTTATCAAGGTGCAAAATTAATAAAAGCAAAACGGCTTCAGCCAAAAATCTTTAAAAATTTTAGAAATCTTTAAAGAAAAAAGCACCGAGCATTATTCAAACAAGGCATCTTCTTCTTTTTCGTATTGTTCAAAATAACTGTCAGCAGGTAAATTCGCTTGTTTGGATGCGGCAACGGCGAGTCTGTCGCAGCGTTCGTTTTCCGGAATGTTGGCATGTCCTTTTATCCAAACGATTTTTACCTGATGTTTTCTGTATATTTGTAGAAATCGTTTCCATAAGTCCGGGTTTTTTTTCTTTACAAAGCCCTTGCGTTCCCAACCGAACACCCAGCGCAACTCTACGGAATCGACCACGTACTTGGAATCTGAATACACGGTAACAGTGCAGTTTGGATGTTTAAGAGCTTCCAAACCGACAATGACTGCAAGTAATTCCATGCGATTATTGGTTGTACGCCGGAAGCCGCCGGAAAGTTCTTTGCGATAAGGTCCCGAAAGTAAAACGGTGCCGTATCCGCCGGGTCCGGGATTTCCGCGCGCTGCGCCGTCAGTATAAAGTGTGATTTCGGTCATAAATTAATCTATTCAGTCGGCAGAATTTCGGGAAAATAGCCGACAGTATCTAACTGAAAAGCAGGCGATACACCGATATTGCTTTGATTTAAACTTCGGTCGTACACGTAAAAATCAAACAAAATGCTGTCATACAAATAATGTCCGCTGTACGACGAAAAATCTAAATCAATAAGAATATCAGCTTCCAACAGCTTGTTTTGTCCTTGCGGTTTCACGTAAGGTATTCGGAAATTATAGGGTGCGGCAAGTTCAACTTCAACAGCTTGTCCGTCAATGTATTCAAACTGTGTGAGGTAGCAGTTGCTCAAATATGGCGCAACGGTGTCGGAGTCTGTTAAGCCAATATTGCCGTCGCCGTCTGTGAGCCGAAACACGAGCGTTGCATGTTTGACGGGATTATCCAAAGCGTCAATCGTATCTTTCAAAATCAGTTGTTTGAACGCAACATGCGGCAATTCCGAGTAGTGTTCCTGATACGAGCACGCTGAAACTGTCAGAATCAAAACAATAAAAATCAAGAAGATACGCGATTTCATGTGATTTATATTTAGTGTTTGTAAGAAAACCTGTAAATATTTGATTTTATGTAAATTATAGCTTTTTTTCAATCGAATGTTTTGTCATTCAGTGGTCATTCAATAGTCATTCAGTTGTTTTTTATTGTTTCAATTGAATTTCGACTGAATTGCAACATAATTTCTAATAACATTCGGAACGGAATTTC
>DYSM01000060.1 GCA_020718265.1 Draconibacterium orientale
TGAATGACTACTAAATGACAAAACATTCGATTGAAAAAATGGCTATAATTTACGTTAAATCAAAGATTTACACGTTTTCTTACAAACACTAGTTAGCAACCTCCGCCTTCTGTTTTTTTCTTTGGTTTGTTGCCGCCGCCGGGTGCTACAACAGGTGTTTGGGCGGGCGCATTATTTTCCGGAGCTGTAGTTTCGCCGGCAACGGGCGCAAGCGACGGTAATTCGCCTTGCACAAGCGGATAATTACGTATTTGTTCGACACTGAAAGCGTGCGAATGTTCTAATTTGGAGTTCATAAACGCATTTGCACCGTAAGCCAACGAGTAAGCGTCGTAACCCAGAATGCGCAGATATGCAACCACATACGCGGCATGTTGTCCGGTGTAACAATACACCAAAATAGGTTTATCTGTAGGCAAGGTGCTCAAAAATGTTTCGCGTGTGAGCGATGCTTTGGGCGGATAGACGGTTGCGCCGGGCAGGTGTCCTTTGTTGTAATCGTCCATGCTCCAATAGTTTACGATGTAATACTTGCTTGGGTCGGCAATGACTTCATCGAATTTGCGTAAAAAGTCGGAATTTGCGAGCACAGCTTCTGCTCGTGCTTGCAGAATATCGATGACTTTGGTTTTTCCTGTTGCTATTTTTGGATAAGCTCCTTTTGCTCCGCGCGGATTTGCTGTCATTTCAAGTTTCGACACATACGCACTCGAACTGTTTTTCTGCCATTTGTCTGTGGCGGAGGCTTTGTCCCACGAACTCATGCCCCATTTCATGCTGTACACGTTTCCGTATCCGAGCAGACGTAAAGCTCCGGCAACATAGCCTGCTTTTTGTCCGGAATGACAGACGAACACAATTTTTTCGTAGTTTCCGGCATCTGTTTTTTCGGAAAAGTATTTGAGCACCTCGTTGGGTTCAACATTTACGGCGCCGTCAATATGTCCGGCAACATAATCTTCCTTCGGGCGCAAATCAACGACCAACCAGCGGTTTAGGTTGGCATACACTTCGTCGGGCGAAATGGTATTTGGTGTCGTTTTTTGGTTGATATAGTTGCCCGATTGCTCAAAGAATGTAAGCAATGCTTCACTTTCGTTTCCTATCGTTTTTGTCGGAACATTTGAAATTTTGGGCATTGCATTATAGTTATCGCTGCAACTTGCTAACACGCCGAGTGCCACAAAAGCAAATATGATTATGCTATATTTTGATTTCATAATTATTATTTTTTACAGAATTTTTACGAACTTCAATTGAGATTAGACAAAGAACCAATCCTCTTTTGCAAAGGGGGAATTTTTAAATTTCAAATTTCAACTGATTAACAACCGCCGCCTTCTTGTTTTTTCTTTGGAGCACCCCCGGATGGTGTAATAACAGGTGCAGACACAGCATCGCCTGCGGTTGCGGGCGCACCGGAACTGAGTTTTTTCATCTCGGCGGCAAAGTCGTATGCAGCTTTCTCGTCGGCAGCTTTACCCGAAAACGGTGCATAGCTGTCCACGATGTGATTTTTTGCAAATTTATACCCGCCTTGCAACACTTTGTTGTTGTTGTAGCCAAGTTGCGACAAAATCATCCAATGTCCGCAGGTTTCCGCTTGTGCGTTGGAATACAGTATGTTAATCACTTTATCTTGATTAAATACTTCTGCATATTCTTCATTCAGAATTTTGCTTGCGGGAATATTTATTGCACCGGGCAAATGTCCTTGCAAATATTCTTGCGCCGAACGCAAATCGACAAACCGATACAAAACCGTGTCTTTGGAATAAATGATTTCCGTCAGCACATCGGGCGTGATAATATCCTCAAATTTAAGTGCTTGCGCGTGCATTTCTTGGGCAGAAATGTGGTATTTTTGCGCATGTTTCCGGGATATTATCATTATGCCGATAGATAATGTTACAACCAGAATGATAATTACAGCGTATAAGTTGGATATGAACTCTGCATCTCGGTGGAATATTTTATTTTTCATTTTATTGTATTTAATCTCTATAATTAAATTATTTAACGCATCTGAATCGATTCTTTATCAGAAATAAACGCTCACATTGTTATGTTTAACAACCTCCTGATTGATGTTTACTTTCCGTTTTTTTGGGTTTAAGTTTTTCCAAACCGTCCGGCGTTTTTGCTGCCGGCGCATGTCCGGTAAAGAATAATTTTGAAGATTGTCGTATTTCATGCCGAGTCCTTTCGGCTTCTGATGCACATGGTCCCGGCGTTTTGGCAAGGAATATTGTTTTGAACCATCCGTTCAGCCCACCTTCAAGTACTGTGATATTTTGGTATTTTAAACGTTTAAGTAGTGTCCACGTCTGTATTGCCTGAACGGAACCGTTTCCATAAAGGACTATTTTGGAATCCTCGTTACTGAATACGTGTTCCCATTTCATTTTTCCGTTATCGTCTTCTAAAAATATATCAGAGGACGGTATATTCAGAGCTCCGGGTAAATGATATATCGAAAATTCGGACTGAGTGCGCAAATCCACAAGTGTAATGCTCATTCCACTTATGATTTCGGCGGCTAGTTGGTCGGATGAAATATAGCGTGCGTTCGAGAGTACTTCCGTTAACAATTGTTCGGGGTTAAGTTCTCTTGTGTGAAAAGGTTTTGGTAAAATGAGATACCAAATTGATAGTGCCAGCAGAACGGCGGACACAAATATATATCGTTTGTTGAAATTTTTTCTGTCTTCCATTTACATTAGATTTTAGAGATTAAACTTTAGAATGAAGATTTCTATCTGATTTATATTCTAAAAAAGGATTTGGGTTTTCGCACTAAAATTGTGATTTGTTGAAAAATATCAAAATACTAATATTTTTTATCGTGTCGAGCAATTTTGCTTTGTATAATAGCGGTTGCAGCAAATGCGAGTATGCCAAACACTACAAATAAGAACATGAACCAACCTTTGCTCATGCCCAAGTCTTCGTAAATCAAGGCACTGCCTTTTGCGCCTGAAGTGTAAAATTCGTTGTATAGCGGGTATGCTATATCAAAAATAAATGCACCGATGAGTACGCCTCCGATGAAATACCATGAATCGACTTTACCAATTGCTGCTGCAGAAACGGCTGTGCCGGGGCAAAATCCGCCGATGATAAAACCTAAGCCCATCACTGCTCCGCCAACAATTGCAGGTCCGATGTAGTAGGGGTTTATGTAGATGTTTTCCAAGTCGAGCAAACCAAAGTAACCGAAAAATGCTAAGCCGAGCATTGCCGTAAGTGCTGCCGTGAAAAACACGCGCAGAACCACAAAGTCGTAGCCGTAAAATACGCCGGCAAGTTTACGCGATGTGGAAAATCCGGCGGATTCTAAAACGTATCCTAAGCCTATGCCGATAACTAAGGCTATAACGTAGCTCAATTCGTCGGCTGCTGTGAATATTGGTCCCATAATATTATGATTTTCTTTTATTTACAAAATTGTTATAACCAAAGTTTTCTGAAAAAATAGGCAAATATGTAACCTGTCCCGAAAATAAACGCAACCGTTACAAAACCCGATGTGGCAAGTATTCCCATACCGTTCAACCCGGCGCCGCTGGTGCATCCGCGTGCGAACGAAGCTCCGATTCCGAACAACACTCCGCCGATTACTGCTGTTATGATTCGAGTTCGAGATTTAATATTCGGATTGTGTTCTAATTTGATTTTCAATCGGTTATGAACAGCTCCGGAAATAAATCCGCCGGCAAACATTCCAACAACCATGAACACGAGCCTGTTTTTTAACGGGTTCTTTCCATCTTCTACATAGTGATATGCGTTGGATTCGGGATTTTGTACGTGTTGTTTCATTGTGTAGGTTTGTATTTTAGCCACGACACGTTTAAATGCTCCGCTTGCTCCAAGCCCTTCACGTGTCAGGAAGAAGGATGCTAAGATAAGTAGCCCGAGCAATACGCCCGCAAGATAGGGATTCATATATTTTCGTTTCGTTTCCATCTGGAAGTAATTTTAACGTCTTTTTTAAAATTTTCTATTTTAATTATGTTAAGCTGCTGCGTTTATGTATTTTTTTCATTCGTGATGTCCAAAATAAACCCCTCTGCTCCGACAATCTCATTTTTTTCGTCGTATGTAGGGTTCATGGACAGCGTATGAAATCCGACAGAACCGTCAGCACATTGTCGTTGTACTTTTGTCCCTTTGATATGCTCTCCGTTAAGTGCTCGCTTAATTAATGAATTGAGTATTTCTACATGTTCTCCGGAGCGAGATACAGAAAAGTGTTTTCCGATAATGTCTTCATTTTTTTCATATTTATACATAGATAGCCAAGATTTATTGACGTCAATAAAAATTCCGTTTTTATCTAAGCGGTAATAGCCGGCAGCACTTTTATCAATCGCATCTCTCATGTGCTCTTTGTGCAGTTGTTCTTGCTCTACTTCTATTTCTTCCCAACCTGTTATCATTGCCTTAACGCTTTCTGACGGATGTTCGTTGGTTGTGAGCAGATATAAGTGAACGATAAGGAAAGTTATGAGCATAAATGCTAACAATGTATGTGTTACAGCAACCAACTCTAACCCTCCGATTTGCACGATGCTCTTTGGATACATATAAAACATATATAGAATACCTGTTATAATTTGTGCAGGCATAATAAATAGCTTTAATCCTAAATATGTAAGGCGTTGAAGTGGGTTGAATTTGTTGTAAGATGTTTTTTTGGTAGGGTGAGGTGCGCCTTTGAAAATTCCGGAGATGTAGTATTTAAACTGTTCTTTAAGAAATTTTGCGCTGGGTATGTATTGTTTCCACTCTCCTGTTGCAAAATGCCAAAATATTGTAAAAATAATAAGAATTATTAATGCCCATGCTGCAATGTCGTGAAATAGGACGGCTTCTTCATAGCCCAAAAGTGAAAATGAACCGTGTATTTCAAAGCCTGTTATCATTAAAAAAACGATAAGTAAGGCTTGTGTCCAATGCCAAAATCGTTCGAACCCTTTGTAGATGTATTCTCGTCGGAAAAAAGAACTATGGGCTGTGTTATTTGTGTGCGCTTGTTCCATTATACTTTCTGTATTTTTATTTGTGATTACTTATTTTTGTGTAGTCTCGTTCGCAATAATGTATGTATCATTATGCCGCCGATGGAAGCAAATACCATTAAAATACCGAGTGTATCTGCTAATTTGTTTTGGTCCCTGCCGGGCATATAAAATCCGTCCAATTTTTCAAGACGACCTAAGTCGGAGTGGCAATCAATACATTTTAAGGATTGTTCTGACGATGCGACCATGTGATTTATCGGGTGATAAAACTCTGTGCTGACGAACCCGTATTTGCCGCTGTAGGGCAGTTTTGCATACTCCATCCCTGCGCGTATTGCCCTGTCCCAGTTCAAACTGACATCAAAAGCATTTTCGTCATGACCGTAAACATGGGTCGGTATAAGGTATCTGTTTTTTACGTCATAAACATTCTTCCCTCGGTGTATTTTTACAGGTATTATTTTAGACAGAGGGTCGTTTGCCGAGCCTTTTATCTCATTTAATGCTAACAGCGAAGTGTCTCTGATTGTGTCGCCTAAAATATGTTTAGTGCACGTTCCGTTAGACCAAATGTATTCCGGCGTGACGTAATTAGCCCATTCGTAGGCTCCTTTGCCCGAACGGTACGACGGTCGTCCGCTAACGGTATCTATTTCTGTGAAACCTTCTCCGGACTCATCTTTTTTGCCTGCTTTGGACCAGTCCCAAACCATATTTGTATAAACACCTTTTGCATAAACCGGAATATGACATGTTTGACATGCAACTCGGTTGGTGTGTTTGTCCAAAATTGGATTTGCATGTTCATGATTACTATGACAGTTCATACAAGTTACCTTCTTTTCGGCTTTATTTTTTAAATCCGTGAATGATCCGGCAAGATTGTGTTTGTGGGTTTCATGGCAATCGGTACAGCTCATTTTATTTCCGTGTTTGTCCATGTGTATGTCAATATCCTTATGAGCATAAAATAAATCAGAAGACAAATCGCCGTTTTTTACATTATCTCCGCCACCGCCGTAAAAGTGGCAAACACCGCAATTATTAACGTCCGGCTTGCCTACATTTTGCGCTATGTGGTTGTAGTTTGGCGGGAAATAAACTCGTCCGGAATATGTTTCTTTTTGTAAAGCCGGCATACCTGAACCGGAAGGTGTTTTTTCGTAAGCACCTGTTTTGTCATGACATACAAGGCAGTCCACTTTTTTGTGGTCTTCAAAGTCAAAACTCTTGTCTTCCCAACCATATCCGGCATGGCAGTTTGTGCAATGAAATTCGTTCGACGAGATATGAACACAATAATTATTATAAGCATTCTGTTTTCCGGCTTGCACGGTATCTCCTTCCGGTCTTGCTATAGATTTTGACCATTTCCAATGGGATGAGTTCATAATCTCTTCATCGCGCCCGTTGTGGCAACTCACGCAAGCCTCTGTTACTTCCGACGGATGTGTAAATTTCTTTTGAAGAATTTCAAATTTGCTGTGATCAACCGATTTCTTTGTTTGATGATTTTTATCAAACCCTGTAATTTTTACATCTACGGGTAATTTACGTTGTTTGAGAACGGTGTCTGCGATAGCATAAATCGCAATCCAAGGTAATGCTATAATGAAAAGATATAATAAAATTTTAAGAATTATATTTCGTTTTTTTTTCAGATGATTCATGGCTTTACATTTTTTCTTTATTGTTTAACACGGACTTTGGATTGTCTTTTTTCTCTGTATTCCTTTACAAAAAGGATTATCGACATCTGTTTATTTTACAACTAACGGAAAGTTATTTACTTTGTTCGGCAAAAATGCTTCGGACGGAAAATTTTCGACTAACAGGCTATGCATAAAGCTGTTCATCCCATATTTTATCGAACGAGTTTCATAGCCCATGATTTTTAAGTATGAAGCAAAATACGCACTTTCGTGTCCGTCTTTTGAGTAAACAACGATGGTTTTGTCTGTTGGGAGTGTTTTGAAAAATGCCTCGTTAAGCTCCGTTCCGGGTGTAACATGTATGACACCTTCAATATGCCCCATGTCATACAATTCTTTGCTTACATAGGCTAAAACATGCACGTCTTCTTTATACTCTATAATGCAATTCAAATCTACTAACAAATCAGCAAAGGAATCGTAGAGCATTTTCTGGGTACGCATTTCAAGCATTTCTTTGCCCGAAGGACGTTTGGCTTTGATATTTGGAAGTTTGTATTCTGTAACCTGTTTGGGACTTGCCGTCTTTACATAATTACCGGCTGCTATATCTCCAATATTAGACTCCCATCTATCTACAAATTTCTTTGTCCAACCTGCCATACCCCATTTCATCACATACACATTCGGATACCCTAAAGCGTGTAATGCACCCACCGCATGACCGGCTGTTTGCCCGCTGTAGCACACAAACACAACTTTTTTATACATCGGAAAACCGGAAACTCGTGCAAAATCCGCAACATCTGACAATTTTATATTCACTGCGCCTTTGATGTGCCCGGCTGAAAAATCCGATTCGCTGCGTAAATCTACAACTAAATAATTACTGTCAATGTTTTGCATAACTTCCTTAGATTCAATAATATAAGGAAAACCTGCCCCTGACATCACAGAATCTCTGCTCTTTATCTCTTCTACTAAAAGCTCACTGTTGCTGCGGTCCTGAATTGGCGGTCCGTAAACACTGTGTTGCTCGCGCTCACATGCTCCTATTGCAAACACGAGTAGCATGATGAAGACCGTAAATGTATGTTTATTCATTTTCTTTATTTAATTTGAGATGGTTCTTTATTCGGCATAATTTTCGAGTGCACAAATTTAAGGTTACAGATTTTAGTTTTTAATGTTTTTTAACAGAAATAGATTATTCTAATAACATAAATATAAAATAGCCGGTTTTACCTGCGAATCGTCGCGTGTTTCTTTTCCGCCTTTCATGAAACCCGGCACCCGGTTTAACACGGGTGCGAAAGCTAATCCGCCGGCAGCAACTGAGGCTATTTTGATGAAATCGCGTCTTGTCGTTTTCATATCACATTTAAAATTTCAGATATAATAATTGTGTCATACGATAGCAACCACAAAAGTATTTATCTTTTTAGATTCAATTTATATTAAACAACACATATTTAGTTTTTTATTCTCAATTAATGCGTATCTTTTAGCTATTTACTTGATACACATGTGCAATTTCTTATTTAGAATGAATCTAAAATAAGTAGTGGGTATCGGGTCGTTCGTTTATTGATTATTTTATAAAATTTGATTTCTATCATAATACAAGCACTAAACAGTCTTTATAAGAAAACGTGTAAATATTTGAATTTATGTAGGTTGTAGTCATTTTTTTAATCGAATGTTTTGTCATTTAGTAGTCATTCAATGGTCAAAAAGTAGTCATTCTTTGTTTTTTAATAGTTTCAATTGAATTTCGATTGAATTTCAACAGAATTTCTAAAAACATTCGGAACGAAATTTCGCTCTATCGTATGTAATTTCAACAAGTTATGAGTTCTCTTACAACGGATAAGTAAAACTCAATTCTAATATTTCATGAGTCCGGTCTAAAAAGCCTGTTTTATTTCAGCTAAACAATCTATATGCTTGATTATCATTACTTTTGAAAATATTTTATAATTTAAGTAAATTACTTATTATCAGTAATTTAACTTTACAAACTTTCAACTTTATGACTTTTTATACTGAACTCTTTCTTCAATCTTATCCGCAGTATATCAATATCTTACATAAAAGACTAACTGACTAATATCGTAAATTACCGACAATTAAATTGTTGTTCGTGTTTTAGCAGGACATAGTCAGTAATTCAATGGGGTGCGAGCTTTTCTTCAAAAGCTGTAAAAAAAAAAGAACAAGCCTCTCGACTTGTTCTTTTGATATTGAGTCGTTATGCGACTTATCGTAAATTTGCTTGTGCAGCGGCTAAACGGGCAATCGGCACGCGGAAGGGCGAGCAGCTTACATAGTCTAAGCCTGTGCGGTGGCAAAATTCAACCGATGAAGGTTCGCCGCCGTGTTCGCCGCAAATACCGAGTTTGATGCTCGGGCGGGTTTCACGTCCTTTTTTGCAAGCCATTTCAACGAGTTGTCCGACGCCGGTTTGGTCGAGCATTTGGAACGGGTCGTGTTTGAGCAAGCCTTTTTCCAAATAAATCGGCAGGAATTTGCCTACGTCATCGCGCGAGTAACCGAAGGTCATTTGCGTGAGGTCGTTCGTTCCGAATGAGAAGAACTCGGCGGCTTGTGCAATTTCGTCGGCAGTGAGGGCAGCTCGCGGAATTTCAATCATGGTGCCAACCATATAATCTACTTTCACGCCTTTTTCTTTAATCACTTGCTCGGCAGTTTCACGAATGATTTGTTCTTGCATTTTGTATTCTTTAATTGTGCCGATGAGCGGAACCATGATTTCGGGTTTCGGGTTGAAACCTTCTTTTTTCAGGTCGCAAGCTGCTTCCATGATAGCGCGGGCTTGCATTTCCGAAATTTCCGGATAGGTATTTCCCAAACGGCAACCGCGGTGTCCGAGCATCGGATTTACTTCGTGCAATGATTCAACTTTTTCTTTAACGAGTTCTACGGAAACGCCTAATTTCTCTGCCATTTCTTTTTGTGTAGCGTCATCGTTGGGCGTAAATTCATGCAACGGCGGGTCGAGCAAGCGAATGGTTACGCCGAATCCGTCCATAGCTTTGAGTATGCCGTAGAAGTCGCCGCGTTGAATCGGTAACAATTTCGTGAGTGCTTTTTTACGTCCTGCAACATCTTCAGCCAAAATCATTTCGCGAATTGCCCAAATGCGGTCGCCTTCAAAGAACATGTGTTCCGTGCGGCATAGACCGATACCTTTTGCGCCAAATTCGTGTGCAACTTTTGCATCGGCAGGCGTGTCGGCGTTTGTGCGCACATACATGCGGGTGTATTTTTCGGCTAAAAGCATCAATTTACCGAAATCGCCGTCGAGCGTGGGTTGAATTGTAGCTACTTTTCCGTCGTACACTTCGCCGGTTGTGCCGTTGAGTGAAATGAAATCGCCTTCTTTGTATTCTTTATTTCCGATTTTGAGAGAATCGTGCGAAACTGAAATTCCGGCAGCCGACGATACGCAGCATTTACCCATACCGCGAGCCACAACAGCAGCGTGTGAGGTCATCCCGCCACGTTCGGTCAGAATACCTTCGGCAGCATACATACCTTTAAGGTCTTCGGGCGAAGTTTCGCGACGAACGAGAATTACTTTTTGTCCTTTTTCGGCTAATTCGGCAGCACGTTCGGCGTGGAATACGCAAATTCCGGTTGCGGCACCGGGTGATGCGGGCAAACCTTTGCTGAGAACGGTTGCTTTTTCAATAGCTTTTTTATCGAACACAGGGTGCAACAACTCGTCGAGTTTGTTGGGTTCCATGCGCAATACACCGTCTTTTTCGGTAATTAAACCTTCTTCAATCATATCGACAGCCATTTTTACCATCGCCGCGCCGGTGCGTTTACCGTTGCGAGTTTGGAGCATCCAAAGTTTACCGTCTTGGATGGTAAACTCCATGTCTTGCATGTCTTTATAGTGATTTTCGAGTTTACGTTGAATATCGAACAGTTGTTGATACAACGTCGGCATAGCTTCTTCCAATGACGGGAATTTAGCTTTACGAACATCTTCGGGTGTTCCGTTACGTTCAGCCCAACGTTTTGAACCTATGATTGTGATTTCTTGCGGTGTGCGGATACCTGCAACCACGTCTTCGCCTTGTGCATTAATTAAATATTCGCCGTTGAATTGATTTTCGCCTGTTGCTGCATCGCGTGAGAAGCAAACGCCTGTGGCTGAGTTTTCGCCCATGTTTCCGTAAACCATTGCCTGAACGTTTACAGCGGTGCCCCATTCGCCCGGAATGTTTTCTTTTTGACGATACAGAATTGCACGAGGTGTATTCCATGAATCGAATACTGCCGTGATTCCGCCCCAGAGTTGATCCCACGGGTCAGTCGGGAAATCGCGACCGGCTTTGTTTTTTACAACTTTTTTGTATTCTTCTACGACAAATTTGAGGTCGGCAACATTCATGTCGGCATCCGAATCGTAGTTTTTTTCTTTTTTGATTTTGTCCAATACCATTTCAAACGGGTCGTGCTCGCCTTCTGCGGCTTCAACGCGCATAACCACGTCGCCGTACATGTGAATGAAACGACGGTATGAATCGTAAGCAAATTTTTCGTTGCCCGATTTTTCAGCAACTAACTTCACGGTTTCGTCATTCATACCGAGGTTGAGAATCGTGTTCATCATACCCGGCATGGAAGCGCGTGCGCCTGAGCGAACGGAAACTAATAACGGAAACGCTTCGCCTTTGCTGCCAAATTTGGCGTTCATCACTTTTTCGGTGTCTGCAATTGCTTTTTCAACATCGGCTTTGATGAGTTTCACAACTTCATCTTTGCCAAGTTGATTGTACTCTGTGCAAACTTCGGTAGTAATAGTGAAGCCGGCGGGAACCGGAACTCCGATTAAGCACATTTCGGCGAGGTTGGCACCTTTTCCGCCAAGAAGATTTTTCATATCAGCTTTTCCCTCAGCACGTCCGTCGCCAAAGGTGTAAACTCTTTTTTTGTCTGCCATTTTATAAAATGTTAAATTTAATAGATTCAAAATTTGCTGTAAAATTAGAAATATTTATGAAACATAAAAAAAGCGTTTTCACAAGTAAAACTTTTTTTTACGAATGAAATAGATGCTATGTTAAAATAATAAACTATTTAAGTATCAGAAAATGAATATTTTATACAAAGTATTAAAACTAACCGAAAGCATAATGCAATTTTCCGTCCTCGAATTTTCATGTTAAATAAAATGTTTGAAGTCGGGCTGTTGACGATACGGATTTAATGCTTAGTTTACCTCAATCGACTCCGCAAACGATTGTTGATTTATTTAGATTTCTCAACAACTTAGCCCAAAAAGTAACAACTTTGCACGAATGTTGAAACATTTTTTGCAACATGTTTTTTGTCAAATATAAAAAAAACGCATTGACATTTGTCTAATGCGTTTTGATTGTGCCGAAATAAAAAATTTATGCTATCCGTGCCGTGAAATTAATATTTACATTCAGGGCATTGAAGACTTTCTGAAATTTACCGATGCTTTACGCTATCGCTAAACTATACCCGGCGGCGGGCAATTAAGATACAATCATTTTTTCTTCCACTTTTGCACTTTCCGGATATAATGTGTCGGGACAAAAATCACATTCATTCTGCCACTGAACCGTTCCGTCTGAGACCTTGACAGAATGAAACATATTCAAAGATTTCAATTCTCTGAAAATCCCCCGGTCAAGATAAGGTTTTACATCAAAAATACGAATCTCGCCGTTTGCGAACTGCAATTCTAAACAATAATT
>DYSM01000061.1 GCA_020718265.1 Draconibacterium orientale
GAAATATTTTCAGATATACCTTTAATATTTAGCCGTTTATCTTGCGACAAAAAATCGGGATAGGCATCATTTTTCTCAGCCCAAGGCGATGCTTTGTCAGTGAACGTACCGAGAACCGGAGCCGGTAAGTATTTTGTATGTTTAAATTCCGCATTTTTAGCCGTGTATTCGGGTGTTTGCAAGTCCACGATGTATTCTTTGAACTTTGCCGAAGCCATGTTCTTGTCCCAAACCACCATGCCGCCGTTGCCTTTCCATTTTAGTTCCGTAGGACTGTAAGTTCCGCCTGTCGATTGAATTTCGAGTGTATCGCCTTGGTTCACACAATATATATTGGTGGACGGAATTGAAATTTGAAAAACGCCCGCAGCTTTATCAAATGTGAATGTAACACTTTTGCTTTTTGTGTACCAATTTGCAACTTTCGACGTATAAATTTGTTGCCTGTAAGCTAAGCCGGCTGTTTGTTTCAGAAACATGTCCACATCGCTCAACAGCACGTTTTTTGTTTTGGAAAGAAGAAGAAAATAATCGAACCATACTTTAAAATTGCCTTCCGAAAAATTAGCCGCAACGCCGTTTACAGAATACATTAACCGTTGAATGCCGGGTTTTGCATGCGTTTTATGCATGAAATTGCTGATTTCAACAAGTTGTAGTCGCCGCTCGTCCGACATCGTGGCGTATCGAAGTTCAAAATCCATGATTAAACTGTCTGCCGGAATTTTAATGTCGTCATTCGAAGCTCTGTCTTCAGCGTATAAACTACTTGGGGTTTTACCCTCAGCTTGTTGTTTGCGAATGTCGGCATACGCTCTCAATTCGTTGGCGTACAGTTCTTTAATCTGCGACATGTATATTGTATCCGAAAACTGAAACTGTGCCGAAAGGCTGTTTGTGCTCAAAAGCAAAACGATTGCAAGTAAGGCGAAGGACTGCAAAATTTTCATTACACAAAACTTTTAGAAATTTCTGTAAATATATAGGTTTTTTTTAGAACTTTGCAAAAATCAAATTTCTTGATATGCAAAATTCCAAACCCGAAAAAGTCGGGACAACAACAAAGTCAAAATTTACAAAATCCATCGTCTATATACTCGGTTTGGGCTTGATAACGTATGTTTTTTTGGCTGTCATAACGCATTCATCGCTAAATAACATGCGCGAAGATTACGAGTTTTCGCAAAGTTTAGCCGCAATTTTCGATACTCAAACCGCAATTTTTAAATTTGTGTTCGGATTTGCAGGAATAACTGCCGCAATTGTTATATTTGCAGTTCTTATAAAAGTCATAAAAGATAAAACGTTCGACTTCCGCAATCGAGCAAAAGGTTGATTGTTTTTGATAAAATAAAATAATCCGTCATGAAAAATTGTCGATATTTGACAGCCGTTTTAGTCATAATGTTTGCATACGGCACATCTTTGCTCGCGCAACAGCTTGAACCACATGAGTTTCCGCGCGGCGATATGCGCATTATGTTTTACAATGCCGAAAATTTGTTCGATGTGTACGACGACTCGTTGAAAAGTGACGAAGATTTTACTCCCGAAGGTTCAAAGCACTGGACACCTGCAAAATACCAAAAGAAATTGAACAATTTAGCCAAAGTTATCACGGCAGTCGGACAGTGGGAACACCCGGAAATAGTCGGTTTTTGCGAGATAGAAAACAGATTTGTGCTGGATGAATTACTTCGGAAAACAGCACTTAAAAACTTTAATTACAGAATTATACACAAAGAATCGCCCGATAATAGAGGAATCGATGTTGGCTTACTTTATCGCGCCGATAAGTTTAATCCTATTGATTTTGAGGCAGTTCGGGTTGTTTTTCCGTTCGATGCCAACAAACCCACGCGCGATATTCTTTACGTGAAAGGCAAAACAGCTACAAATGACACGCTGCATATCTTTGTAAACCACTGGCCCTCACGCTGGGGCGGGCAAATGGCAAGCGATGAAAAACGCATGTACGCCGCATCTGTTGTTAAACGTAAAACAGATTCTATTTTCAAAGCTGAAAAACATCCGAAAATCATTGTCATGGGCGACTTGAACGACTATCCGCAAAACAACAGTTTAGTTGAAGTTTTGCAAGCGCAAACAAAATTTGACAAAATTGATTCCGAAAAACTTTATAATTTAGGGTATTATTTGCAGGAAATCAAGAGTAAAGGCTCTCACAAACACGAAGGCGAATGGGGCGTATTAGACCAAATTATTGTGTCCGGTTTTTTGCTTAATTCAACCACAAATTTATCGAGTACCATTGATGACGCACACGTGTTTGACGCGCCGTTCCTGCTCGAACCCGACGAAACTTATACCGGATTTCAAAATTTCAGAACCTATATCGGCATGACGTTCCACGACGGGTTCAGCGACCATTTGCCGGTTTATATCGACTTATGGTTCAAATAAACCGCACGAAACGCACTGATATTCAGCTTCCTCACATTTCGGCAACCGAATTCAAAAACAAACTTTTGAACCTTGCCGAACGTTATGAGCATTTTATTTTGTTGGACAGCAATGCCAATTTCGAGCAACCTTACTCGGAATACGGTTTTCTGTGTGCGTTCGATTCTTTGAATAATTTAATGGAAATTTCAGAAATTCAGCAACTTATAGATTTTCATAACTCTAAAAAAGATTGGCTGTTTGGTTATTTTCGTTACGAAAGTTTTTCGGTAAAACATACTTCGGAGAGTTTGTTTTTTTTTCGACCGCGGTATGTGTTTTATGAAAAAAATGAAATGCTTTTTGCTTCATATCTTTTTGAATATGAGAATATTGATACTCTAAATCAGCTAATTTCCGAAATTTTGAATTCTGAAACGAACGATTTAATTACGAAACCTAAAACTATTGATATTCAGCCGCAAACAACAAAATCTGTTTACAATGAAAAATTTGAATCGCTCCGAAAGCACATCAAACGCGGCGACAGTTATGAAGTAAACTACTGCATTAATTTCATTTCGGAAACTATTGATATTGAGCCTGTTGGAATATTTAAACGACTAAATTTCATTTCTCCGATGCCTTTTGCGGCATTCGTAAAAAACAGAACATTCTATACAATGTCCGCAAGCCCCGAACGTTTTTTGAAACATACAAACGGAAAATGCGTTTCGCAACCCATAAAAGGCACAATCGCACGAGGCGAAACATTTGAATCAGACCAAGAAAACATTAATTTCCTGAAGCAAAACTTGAAAGAACGTTCCGAAAATATTATGATTACCGATCTTGTCCGCAACGATTTGTCGCACAATGCAATGCGCGATTCCGTGAAAGTCGAAGAATTGTGCGGCGTGTATTCATTTCGCAATTTGCACCAAATGATTTCCACCGTGTCCGGCATCCTAAAACCGGACACGCACCCACTCCACACCTTATATAAGAGTTTTCCGCCCGGCTCCATGACCGGCGCGCCAAAACACAGAACCATGCAACTGATTGCCGAACACGAAAATTTCGACAGAAACTTATATTCCGGCAGCATCGGATACATCGAACCGAACGGAAATTTCGATTTTAACGTTGTCATTCGCACCATTTTTTATGAAAAAAATGCAAGAAAACTTAACTTTTCAGTCGGCAGTGCCGTAACATTCAGTTCCAATGCACAAAACGAGTATCAGGAATGTTTACTGAAAGCCGCATCTATACTACAAACCTTGAGAAATAAATAATTTTTTAAAACTTTTTAATAAAAACGTTTGGTACTTAACTAAATATAGTATCTTTGTGCGGTGCAAAACAGACAGAAAGGCACACATTAATTTTACACTTTATTTTTTTTATGAACATTTTCGTAGCAAAATTAAGCGGCTCCACCACAGGAGATGACTTAAACCAACTGTTCTCTGAGTACGGAGAAGTAAAATCGGCAAAAGTAGTTATTGACCGTGAAACAGGTAACTCTAAACGTTTCGGTTTTGTAGAAATGACTAACGACGAAGAGGCTTACAAAGCCATTGAAGAACTAAACGAAGCTGAATACGACGGCAGCAAAATCGTTGTAAAGAAAGCGCGTCCGAAAGAAGAAGGCGGCGGCGGCGGCAACAGAGGCGGCGGCAGCAGAGGCGGTTACAACAAAGATTTCCGTAGCGGCGGCGGCGACCGTGAAAATCGCGGCGGCGGCGACAGAGGCGGATTCAAAAAAAGATATTAATCCAAGCTCGGCTAAGCCAAATAATAAAAAGGCACTCGGAAGAGTGTCTTTTTATTTTAGATAAACTGCGTAAAAAATCCTCTTTCATCCAAAAAGTCCAAACAAATGTGCCGAAAAAACTAAAATCACTGCAATCAAAATCCACCGCAACGGTTTTGCACCGTATTTTACAGCATAGTTTGACGCAATGATGCCGCCCAAAGTATTTCCGAGCGCGGAAATTAAGCCGACAATATAGCACACTTCGCCGCTGAGCATAAAAACAGCAAGCGCAAACGGCGTGTAAATCAGCACAACGAACACTTTCAAACTGTTTGCGCGCACTAAATCGTAACCGGAAACGAGAACCAAAGCTGCAAGCAGAAAAATTCCGACACCGATATGAATAAATCCACCGTAAACGCCAATCGCAAAATATAGAAGCCAGTGCCACCACTCTATTTTTTTGTCGTGTGCGCCCGGTTTTCCGTGAATCCAGCTTTCGGGTTTGTAAAAAATGAACACAAGCATCAAAACCATCGAAGCTCCGATAATAATTCTGAACAAATCCTGATTGATGCTCACGGCAATGCCCGCACCGACAACAGAACCGACAGTCATCGGAATCGAAATCAGTAACGCGCTGCGTAATTCTAATTTGCCCTTTCTGTAAAAATTCCAAGCCGCTGCAAACGTTTGCGGCACAACGCCGATTCTTACAGAACCGTTTGCAAATGACGGCGGCATACCCAACCACATGAACAAACCGTAACTGATTGCCGTGCCGCTTCCGGCTAACGTATTTATGATTCCGATAAGAATGCCGCTGCCGATGAGTATTGCCAGCATTTGCGGCGACCAAATATCAATATTTTCTAAACAATTCATGCTTCAAATTTGTAAAGTCTGATTTTAAATTTAGCGTATTCAATTTTAATTTTCATAAATTTGTCTTTAAAAACAAGAAAACTACAAATACTTTTTAGTTCCCGACAGTTGTTCCAAAAATGATGCCCAAACCGATATTTTAAGGAACTTCGTAGATATGAGTCTGTATTTTTATGATTTTGAGTTGATTTATACAAAAGATTTAAAAATTTTCTAAAAATATTGCACGGCTTAATCACTTGAAAGTAAAATACTTCTGAAATGCAGAAAAAAAAGTTCTAAAAAAAATGCAAAAAAAATTTTGAGATAACAAATTTGTTTCTACATTTGCATCTGCAATCGCGAGAATAGCTCAGTTGGTAGAGCACAACCTTGCCAAGGTTGGGGTCGCGGGTCCGAGTCCCGTTTCTCGCTCTTTTTTTTTGCCCAAAAGCAAAAATACGGCTGCCCGGGTGGCGGAATTGGCAGACGCGCGGGACTTAAAATCCCGTATTCAGCAGTGAATGTGCCGGTTCGAGACCGGCCCCGGGTACGAAAAATATAAGCTCCCAATGAAAATTGGGAGCTTTTTTTATGTACCTTGAACTAAAAAAAAGGTCATCTTAAACGATGACCTTTTATATTATTCTACTTCAAATTATAAAGTGCTGAAATTTCAGAATCCAACAACATTCGGTTATAGATGCGCACATCGTCCAATTTTCCGTTGTAATCGTTTGTGAAATCGTAATTATTGCCCAAAATCAGGTCGAGCGTGGATGCGTTGCAATCGTGTCCGGATTCGGAGGAGTTCAAAACACCGTCCACATAGATTGATAAATTGCCGCCGTTTAGGACGACAGTTATCATTTTCCAGACATTTTGCGGCGGTTGTGTAAAGGCTAAGGTGTTGCTGGACGAATAAAACGAGCCGTTTGCGTGAATCGAAAATCCGTTATTTGATGTTGCATTGGGCGAATCCCATTTGTTTATAAGCACGCCGGTTTTTCCGATTTCGTTGGTGTAAGCTACAACGTAACACCAAAGATTGATACTGTATGTGTTTGATGAAATGATGGTATTCATCACGTTCCCGCAATTGATGTAATCGTTGTCTCCGTCGAACGTATATGCGCAATTTGCATAACTGTTGTGATCTGCGGCGAGTGTGGCGTTTGTTGCATTAGCATCGAAGGCGTTGTCGCTTTCGTCCGTCGCGTTGCCGTTGAACGGATAGTATGCAATTAATCCGCTTTCCAAATACGGTTGCAACTCGAATCGCGAGCTTCGTCCGGTAAGGTTTGGATTAAGCGTGCTTGTAACTTTTACAGAATAATCTGTGCCGGGCGAAAGCATTGAGGGCGGCGCCCAAGTGTAAACGCCTGTGCTTGGGGCTGAGTTTGTGATATTGTATATAAAATTGTCGCCTTTGTAAAGTTCAAGTTTTACGTCTTCCGAAAAATTATCTTCCCAACGAATTTGGTTCTGTCTTCCTATATCCCATGCGTTTGAATTGTTCGGAACTGTTATTGCAAGTTGTTGATGTTCAGCTTGTATGACGGTTGCGGTAGTTATTTTTCCGCCCCCCGACAAGGTGATTGTTGCAGTTCTCGAAACTAATTCCGAATTTTCTGTAAATGAAGCAATTATAGTTCCATTGTTTTCGCCTTCTGTTTTGTCTAAACTTAGCCAAGCGGAGTTGCTTTCTACATACCACAGCACATCGGCTTCAACATTGAATGTAACGGAACCTGCTTCAAAAATAACATCTTGCGAACGAGGCGAAATAGTCAATAAGGCGTTTGTTCCGACTTGAGTTACGACAAGTGTCTTGGTTTCAACATCTTCCGCCGAAATTGTAATTTTTCCGATGCGATGTTCGGGTTGTGTGTAAGCAGTCCAATTTATGGTTATTGCCGCGTTACCTTTTCCGTTTTGCGGGCTACACGTGAGCCACGACACGTTGCTGGATGTTGTCCAATTTGTGTTTGAACTAAGCTCCATAGCTGTACTTCCTGCTTCCGGCGTCGGCGTTTGAATTGAATCTGTCGGAATTGAAAGCGCAGGAATGAAATCTTCCATCAAAAACGTCAGATTTTCTGTTTCGCCGTCTGTTAAAACTATGGCTTGCGACATCGTTTTGTAGCCGTCTTTTATTGCTGTTACCGTATATTCTCCGGTTTCTATTTCGGAAAAATTGAACGAACCGTCCGCACCGGTTAAGGCTTCAACGTCATAATTCAGCGTAACGGTAACATCGGCAAGCGGCGTTTCATCCGAAACTGCTTTGACCGTGCCGGTAACGTTGCCGGTTGTAAGTTCGGTTTGCTTGCATGTTAAACTAAACAAAGTCAGAATGATAAGAAGGATGACGGACGTTATTGTGTGTTTCATATCTTGATATTTTGTGGTCTGATTTGATAACGCAAATATACGATGTTTCTTTTGAAAAAAGAAGAAAATTATCTTATGTTTATGCTAAAACTTCTATCATTTTGCGGATTGTCGCCTTTGGTTCGGTTTCTGCAAAAATGCCCGAACCGGACACAAACACATCGCAGCCCGCATCGGAAACTTCTCGGATATTGTCGAGTTTGATGCCTCCATCTACTTCTATTTCAATGTGTTCCGCGTTATGCAATTTGAGCATGGCGTTCAAATCGTGCAATTTTTTGATTGTATTCGGAATAAAACTTTGTCCGCCAAAACCCGGATTTACCGACATAATTAGCACTAAATCAATATCTTGCAAGATATTTTCCAAAACCGAAATCGGCGTATGCGGATTGAGCGATACGCCGGCTTTTTTGCCTTTTTTCTTAATTTGCTGAATAACACGATGCAAATGAGGTGCAACTTCGGCGTGCACTGTGATGTAATCCGCGCCCGCATCGGCATACGCATCGATGTACGTGCCCGGACTTTCAATCATCAAATGCACATCCAACGGAATCGATGCCGCACGCTTAATTGCCTGAATGATAAACGGTCCGAACGTAAGATTCGGCACAAAATGCCCGTCCATCACATCCACATGTAAAAGGTGTGCGCCACCCTGCTCCACCATTTGAATATCTTTTGCGATATTTGTAAAATCCGCCGAAAGCAACGACGGTGCTATTTTTTTTTGTTTCATTTTTGGGAATTTGAGTTATACTTTTATCAATAATTGATTTGCGATGTCAATTTTTAATTTTGAAAGCAACTCCGAACTCAAATCCGGATTCGTTTCAAAAATCAGTTTTCCGAAAAATTTATTTTTGCACTTCATATTCAATTATAAACGGCGTTTTCAGAGTGTCTTCGGAATATGGACTTTTTCGGTAATCGTATCCGATAATGCGAACAGTGTCGACTTTTGCACTTGCTTTTTCTGTATAAAGTAAAATATTTTCGGGCTGACTTTCGTGAAATTTATTTCGTATCAAAAACGTATTAGGTCGTGTGGTATCTGCGGCAGCAAAAAAGATTTTGGCTTGAAATTGTTCTCCCATGCGAATGCGCTTTTCATGCGGATCGAGTGCAGCAAATAATTTCTCAAACTTAAAACTGCAACCATCACCATCAATCTGATTATACATGTGATGTAATACAACCCTTGTTGAGTTTAAAACGTTAAGTTTAGCCAAACTCGAATTTTGTTCAAGAGTTTTAGAATTTCCATCCCATGCCGTAAGCAGGTAATTATGCAATCCTTCGTTTTTTCTTTTGCCTTTATCGTAAAAATGAATTGAATCTTCAAATATGTATTTTCTATATGCCGAAATACTGTCGGCAATTTTTTGTGTGTCAGTTGCTGTATCAAGATAATTTACAAGCATTTCGGAATGTTCGTGTAAGGATTTTGCACGCTCATACCATTCCTTGTTTCGCTGCGGAACTTCGGCAGACGCCATTTTATATTCGTGAAGCATTGCGGTCTGTTCGTTACGAAATATTTCTGCAACGATTTCGTTTTCTGTTGATTTCCAATCGGATTTTTCAGTTTCCGAACAACCAAACAAAAGTACAATAGCTATAAATGCGAGTATTGATTTCATTTTTTGTGTTTTTTATTTAACAACTTCATATTCAACATCAAACGGATATTTTAATAAATCGTATCCCGAAGGATTTTCGATTAACAAAAGACCTTGTTTTCTAACAAGTCCCAAAGATTCGGCGGGAGGCGCAAGATATGTTCCTACTCCGTTTTTCGACACAATTGTATCTCGGTCAATAATAACCGTAAACGTTTTGGTCGTATCGTACGAAATCGGAAAAATTTCTGCACGATAGTATCCGCCGGCTTTCACGCGCCGTGTCTCCGGAACAACGATAACTTTCAGATTATTAAACAGAAAGCGACCTCTTTTAACTTTTGAATGCAAATATCTGCATGTAAGATATTCTACACTTTGTATTTTGTTTTGCAGCACCAACCAATCTGTTTTGTGCAATTCATTTAGCTGAACAGCAGAAAAATCGATAGCCTCTTTCCAAAGTTTGTAGCTACTTTTGGAAGAATCTGCATCGGATAGGCTATGTTTTGCCATGTCGGAAAAGCATTTGATGTTCCGTTTAAGTTCTGAAATGTCGGCTTTTGCTTTAACACCTCCGGTATCAGCGGCAAAAAACTCTTCGCACAAGGTGTATAATTCGGCTGTGGCTACTTTCATACTGTCCGTTTTCTCTTTGATAGGAGAAACTTGTTTCCGGTTTTCCTCAAAAGCCATTAATATTCCTGTGTGAATATGTTCACTCAAAGATAACAGAGTTCTGTTTACGTTTTTGAGTGTAGAAATTTCGGAGCGGTCTTTTTCTGATAATTTCTTGTCCGAACACGCAGCGAAAGCGATTGAAATAAGTATTAAGATCAAGTGAAATTTTACTTTTGTCATATTTATTTGATTGGTATTCAATTTGTTGTAGATACACACGGCCGTGTGTATCTACGGCAAACGCTAAATGGATGTCCTAAAAATTATTTTTCTATTAAAATTTAACTTTGCCAAAGCTCGAAAACTTTGGCAAAGTGTTTTATATCAGAATGTTACGCTTTAAAACTTTCCACAGCTTCAACCACTTTTTCGGGGGTGATGCCGAGTTTGTCGTACAGGATTTCAAACGGAGCGGAGGCGCCGAAGC
The DNA here is from genome assembly GCA_020718265.1 of Draconibacterium orientale. GTDB lineage: Bacteria > Bacteroidota > Bacteroidia > Bacteroidales > JAADGE01 > DYOJ01. The sequence goes on from DYSM01000061.1 coordinate 10,157, forward strand.
GGTCTATACCGACAACTTTTCCTTTTCTGCCGGTGTATTTGTACCACGATAAACTTGCGGCAGCCTCTACGGCTACCACGTTTTCGACTGCGCATGGAAAAACCGATTTTTTGTAGTCGCAGGGTTGAGTGTCAAACAGTTCGGTTGAGGGCATGGAAACAATGCGCACTTTTTTGCCTTTGTTGTTCAGCAATTTTTTGGCGTTCAGAGCAATTTCAACTTCCGAACCGGATGCAACGATAATGCAATCAAAATCAGCATCTTCCGTGAGCACGTAGCCGCCTTTTCGGGCTTCGGTGCAATAGGCGTATTTGCCTTCGCCGCGTTCAACGGTCGGCAAATCTTGGCGCGTGAGGATAAGCGAGGTTGGTCCGCCGGTGCGTTCTAATGCAATTTGCCAACCGACAACGGTTTCGTTGGCATCCATCGGGCGGAAATTGACCATGTTCGGAATTGCTCGAAGTGAACTCAGATGTTCAATCGGTTGGTGTGTCGGACCGTCTTCGCCCAAGCCGATGCTGTCGTGCGTCCACACGTACACCACGCGCAAGCCCATGAGTGCCGCCATGCGCACGCTCGAACGCATGTAATCCGAGAACACGAAGAAGGTTCCGCCGTAGGGTAAAATGCCTCCGTGCAATGCCATGCCGTTCATAATGCCGCCCATACCAAATTCGCGCACGCCGTAATGCACGTAGTTTCCGGCGCGATTGTCGGGACTGTATGAGGTTTGGGGTTTGGCATACGTTTTGTTAGACGGCGTTAAATCTGCCGAGCCGCCTACGAGTGTATCTATTTGAGCAACAAGTTGTTCCAAAATTTTGCCCGAAGCATTGCGAGTGGCGTATTTTGTTCCGAAATCGAAGTATTTAGGTTCAAAAACAAGGGGCGAGTTGTTGATAATTTTCAGCAATTTATCGCCTTGTTCGGGGTGTTTTGCGTGATAGATTTTCACCTCTTCGTTCCACGTGTTTTCCAGTTCCTCTCCGATATTGGCATAAATAATTTTCAGATTTACAACATCTTCCGGCACATAAAAGTCTTCCGGAGGTATTCTCAAAAATTGTTTTGCAAGCACAATTTCAGCTTGTCCGAGCGGTGCGCCGTGTGCCTCTTCCTTGCCTTGCTTGTTCGGACTGCCGAATCCGATTACAGTTTTACAAATGATAATTGAAGGTTTTTTAGTCTTTTGTTTTGCAATTTCAATGGCCTCATTAATTTGGTCATAGTCGTGTCCGTCCACTTCTTGCACATGCCAACCATAAGCTTTGAATCGCTTGCGAGTGTCTTCGGAATACGACAAATGTGTGTCGCCGTCGATGGTGATGTCGTTGGAATCGTAGAACATAATGAGTTTGCCGAGCTTGTTGTGCCCTGCAAATGAGCAGGCTTCGTGCGAAATGCCTTCTTGCAAATCGCCGTCGCCGCACATGACGTAGGTGTGGTGGTTTACGATTTCGCCGTATTTTGCATGTAACATGCTTTCAGCCAGAGCCATACCAACGGCGTTGGCAATGCCTTGTCCGAGCGGACCTGTCGTGGTTTCCACGCCGGGCGTGTCTTGCAGTTCGGGATGTCCGGGCGTTTTGCTGTGCCATTGACGGAAATTTTTGAGGTCGTCCATGCTTACATCGTAGCCGTAGAGGTGTAATAAGCTGTACAGCAACATGCTGCCGTGTCCGCCCGAAAGTACAAAACGGTCGCGGTCGAACCATTTGGGGTTTTTGGGGTTGAATTTGAGATGCTCCGAGTAGAGCACTGCGGCAACATCCGCCATGCCCATCGGCAGTCCCGGATGTCCTGAGTTTGCTTTTTGCACGCCGTCCATCGCAAGCCCGCGAATGGTGTTGGCAATTTGCTTTAATTCGTTATTGGTCATATATTTGATGATTGAAATTTGAAACTTGAAATTTGATATTTGAAACTTGTAATTTGAAAGACTTATATTTAAAACAAAAAATCTCATTCTACCTAAAAAATGAGATTTTGTGCAAAAATAAACTAAAATTTTCGTTTTTAACAGATTTTTTACAACACGTAAATCGGCATATTTGTCATTCGTCAATAGTCATTTTGAAAGAGTTAAGTTGTAGTAAACTATTGTTTTACGACAATTTTGTAAGAGTTTCGGATTCTGTTTCAACAAACTAAATATTTGTAATTCAGCTGGTAAAAAAGTTGCATTAGCGACTTGAATTCAGCAATTTTTAAAAAAGTGTAAACTACTTTTTTATGTTTATGAAAGATGCCCATTTTTCAT
>DYSM01000433.1 GCA_020718265.1 Draconibacterium orientale
AACATGATTTCAGAAAAAAATTACTCCGCCGTAACAAACTTCGAACAATTGTTAGAGGTTGAATACGGTGCGGTCGGAGAACCCGAACGCAATGATTTTGAATACAATGCGCAACTTTTTATTATAGCCGAGAAACTCAAAGAGTATCGCAAAAAGGCGCACCTGACCCAAGCAGAACTTGCTGAGAAAATCGGCACAAAGAAAAGCTACATCCCGCGCATCGAAAAAGCAAAGGCTGATATTCAAATCAGTACACTGTTTAAAATCTTTGAGAAAGGACTCGGTGTGAATTTGGCTTTCAAATTTTCGTAGAAATTCTCAATCGAACACTTTTGAGACAGATTTTACAGATAATCACAACTAAAACCGTGAAAATCTGTTGAGTCTGTGTTTCAAATTTTTGAAGTAGAAATCAAGCCTCAAATTTGCCTAAAAAAAAGACTTTTCAAAACTGTCTCCTTTTTTATTCTGCTGTGTCTGTTGTCTAAAATCTAACAACACATTGCGCAGCAAAACAGTAACAAAAAAGGCATTGAACACGTGCAACTTATTTCAATCCGGTTATCTATATCCGAACGAACATTTTTTATTTGTATTAATCCGAATATGAAAAATTGCATATTTGATTATTAAAATATAGATTTACAATGTTTTATATTCTGTAATCCGTAATTTGATGTCTAAATCTAATATAAAATGAGACGCTTTTTAATCGCTATACCAGTATTGGCACTGTTTTTTTTGGGGTGCAAAAAAGAAATAACTTTTGATGAGGAATGCATAGAACCACTGTCGTATTCGGGCGAAAACTACACTGATTACGAAGAAAATCAATTTGTAAACGCCACAGAACAGGCAGTTTCCACATTTTCAATAGATGCCGACGGCGGCGCGTATTCCAACATGCGTCGGTTTTTGGCAGGCAATCAGTTGCCGCCCAAGGAAGCCGTTCGGATTGAGGAGTTTATCAATTTTTTTGAGTTCGATTATCCGAATCCGACAGACGAGAACGTGTCCATCAGCACCGAATCGTGCCAATGTCCGTGGACGGCTAATCATTTCTTATTGCGTATTGGGCTGAAAGGAGTTGAGTTAACACAACGTCCGCCTTCAAATTTTGTATTTCTCATAGATGTATCCGGCTCCATGGACAGCGCAGATAAACTCGGACTACTGAAAGACGGCTTCAAAACTTTTGCCAATCAGCTCACATCCGCCGACCGCATTGCCATTGTAACTTACGCAGGCGAAGCAGGCGTGTTACTCAATTCAACAGCCGGAAACAACACAAGCTCAATACTGAAAGCCATAGACAAACTTGGTGCCGGCGGAAGCACGGCAGGTGCCGACGGCATTATCACAGCGTACGAAATTGCAGAACAGTCCTTTATCGAAGGCGGAAATAACCGTGTTATTTTGGGCTCGGACGGCGATTTTAACGTTGGTCCGGCTTCGACACAAGAACTTGTTTCTCTGATTGAAGAAAAACGCAAATCAGGTATATACCTTACTGTGCTCGGCGTAGGCACAGGCAATTTGAACGATGCCATGATGGAGCAGCTCGCCAACAATGGCAATGGCACTTATGAATATATTGATAATGCTGAACAAATTTGCAAAGTGTTTATTTACGAATACAACAAATTTTTTTCCGTAGCCACCGATGCTAAAATTCAAATTGCATTCAATGCAGAAGTCGTTGAATATTATCGACTTATAGGTTACGAAAACCGCATTTTGGAAAACGATGATTTTGAGAACGACTCTGTTGATGCCGGCGAAATCGGTGCCGGACAAACCATAACCGCGTTGTACGAAATTGTAACCAAGGCTGGTGCTAATACGGAAACCTTTGGTAATCTTGATTTTAGATACAAACGCACAGTTGACTCTGAAAGTTGCCTCATTGCCCATGTAATGAAACACCAACCGACAACTTTTGCCGAAGCATCTGAGAATATGCGCTTTGTAGCCGCAGTTGCTTCGTTCGGCATGATTTTGAAACACTCCGAATTTGTAGGTTCAACAAGTTTCGAGTTTATCCGGAATACCGCACACAACGCACGCCGCTTCGACCCACACGGCTATCGAGCCGAGTTTGAAGTTCTTGTAGAAAAAGCTTCTAAATTGAAGTAAATTGTGGTTGTAAGAGAACGTATAAACAGTGTCTGTAAGAAAACTTATAACTTGTTGAAATTCTTTACGAGATATAGCGAAATTTCGTTCCGAATGTTTTTAGAAATTCTGTTGAAATTCAATCG
>DYSM01000434.1 GCA_020718265.1 Draconibacterium orientale
CGCCGTTCGCCGTTCTCATTGCCGGCAGTAAACTCCGGTTTTGAACGGCGAAGCCCTCACTGAAAGTAAAAATTCGCAGGCCTCGAACGGCGAAGCCCTCACTGAAAGTAAAAATTTAATTTTTAGAAGCTTTCTAAAATAAAACACACTTTTTAGCCCGGACTCACAAATGAAAATAAAAAAAAAGTCCGAGATTTTTTCTCAGACATTTTTTTCATTTTCGAATCTTAAAAATTATAATTCAGCCGTATGGAATAACTTCTCGAAAGCCCGGGTAAGGGAGCATGCACTCCATAATAGGGTTGTAAAAAATATTGTTTTTGGTTTGTCAAATTATGCACGCCGACTGAAATATCCAGATTTTTAACAATAGATATGTAGTGAATGTGTAATCCGGCAACGAAAACCGGTTCGATTTCTTCAAGAATATCCGTCTCGGTTGCCTCATCGAAATACGTGTATGCAAATCGTTTACCGAGATACGAACCCGTTGCCGATACACTTAACTTCTCTGTTAAGTTCAGACTGAACAATCCGTTGAACTTGTGTTTCGCAAAACCGAGATAATAATCATCGTGAGTCGGAACTTTGTAGATTTCAATGTCGTGATCGACAGAAGTGTAATACGAGTAGTTGAAATTGAATCCGATTTTTTCCAATTTTAATTTATAATCAATGTCGAATCCGGCAGTATTGGAATTTCCGCTGTTTCGATAAATGCCGATTCCTGTTTCTTCTTCTTTATCGTAAACAATTATTTTGTTGAAAACAATATCGAAAGCACTCAATGTAAGATATGATTTGCCGATTTTAACACCTGCTTCAAATTCGTAATTGCTTGCTTTTTCGGGTACCAAAGCAGGTTCTCCATCGGGAACTCTATCGGGCAAAATGCCTCCGGGTGTTCTGAACGACTGGCTCACCATGGCTTTAAAATGCAGATTTTCAAACGCTTTTGTTACCCCAAAGCGCGGCACAAACGATTCGCCGTATTCCGAAGAGTATTCGTAGCGACTTCCAAGGGTTATGTTGAGAATTTTATTTAAGAATATATATTGAAAATAAGCTGCCGTGGTTGAATAGTCTTTTGTTTTATTATCTCCCTTGAAAAGTTCTTCGTAGTCTTCCGGACTTTTTCCGAGCGCCAACATTGTGTTTACATATTCAACACCCGTCATGAGTTGCATTTTTTCGGTTATATCCCAAATAGAATTTAAACCTCCAAACCATTTTTCCGTTTCTTTCGAATTGGCGTATGACTCTTCCGGTGTTTTGAGTTGCCAAGGCTGCTGAAATTTATATTGAACAAAAGGTGTAATTTTAAATTTGTTACCGATTTTTTGATCATATTTCAAGCGTGCATTAACTGTATTAAATGTTTCATTAACTTTACCGAGAGTGCGATTATAGCCCCACAAATCAATTTGTTGGAACTCGTATAAATCGGATTGCACATTCATTTGCAGTCCTTTAAATGCCAATGCGAGGTTCATGTTGTAGGATTCAATTCCGGAATTTCCTTTCATGGACACCGTATCTCTATAATAATCAATATTATCCAGCTCGCTCCTATTACCTTGTGCGTATGCGCCCGTGAAACTGTATTTAAAATCGCCGGCTTGGTTTCCGTAACCGAAATTAACATTGCGGTGTGAATACGTTTTTTGCATTTGCGAATACAGGATTCCTGCGTAACCGCCATGCATTTCGTCTTTTTTTGTGATGATATTGATAACGCCGACCGACGCGTAACCACCGTATAATGCGGATCCCGGACCTCTTATTATTTCAATTTTTTCGATATTTTCGGGCAAATAATGATTTCCGAAAACGGTGTTTGAAAAAAGTTCTTCGTTACATTCCATTCCGTCTATCAACAGAAGAACTTTGCCTTCGTGCGTCCAAATACCGCGCATTCCCAATCCTACAACGCCTTCCACATCAACTCCGAATTCGAATCCGGGTGCCAGAAGTTTGAGAATTTCCATCAGATCGCGTGCCCCGGATTGTTCAATATCTTTCCGAGATATTACTGTTATCACACCGGGAGTTTCGCGAATTTGCAGTGCAGATTTCGAAACAATTTCTACTTCAACATTCAAAAGCTCTTCCAGAGACATGTTGTAATAGTCGATAGTGTCCGGGTTTTGAGCTTTTACTCCCAAAATACAAGAAGTCATTAAGACAAATAAAATAATCCTTTTCATTTTCTTTGATATTTCAAAATGAGTAACTATAATAAAAGTAGTTAGTA
>DYSM01000435.1 GCA_020718265.1 Draconibacterium orientale
CTTTTTAGAGTAGAAAACTACCAAGCCGTGCCTATGGACGACGGACAGGAGTACAAAGTGCCAGACATTATGAAGTTGAAATTTATCAACGAAAAAGATTACAAAACCACCGAAGGCAGCAGTTTGCGCCAATATGCCAGCAGCATAAATTCAGAATTAGGCTTAGAATACGAAGGGCTTACATTTAGCGGCTCTATTGATGCCCGTTTTGGTAAAGACAAATCGGAAATACAGAAAAATTATTTCTACACCATCACCGACTGGACAAGAATTTGGGAAGTATATATAAACCCCGCAAAAGAAGACATTTTAAGAAGTCTTTTAACGCCCGATGCTCAAAAAGCCATCGACACTTGGGCACCCGAAAAGCTTTTTGATGTGTATGGAACACATTACGTTAATTCGGGTTACTTTGGCGGAGCTATGGAATACAATCTTTCCCAAAAATTTACCAACAAATCAGAAGCCCTTTCGGTTGGCGTTTCGGTAAAAGCAAAATACGCTACCATTTCGGGCAACAACAGCGTAAACTACAACAACAACGAGGTAAACGAAAGTTTCAAAAGCAACGTAAACATTATGGTGCGTGGTGGTGGCGTGCAATATGCCAACAAATCGTCGGTTAGCGACAATTCGCAATACAACAAATGGGTAGAGAGCATTCCTTCACAATCGGTTTTGATTGATTTTAGAAAAGGTAGTTTAGTACCTATCTGGACTTTGGCTGCAAATCAGCAACGCCGAAGTGTTTTGGAGGCAGCTTTCAAAGCGCGTTTGGCAAAATATCCACTTCCCGAAGGCAATTCGGCGGCTCTTATGATGGCTGACGAGTTGTTTTATTTGCGTTCGGTTTCCGAAAACAAATATTGGGACTTGTCTGGCTTTAACTATCAAGCAGAAGCCAATGCCGGTGCTAAAATTCAACTCTATGACAAAGACATCAACAATGAACGTGTACAAGGTGCCGACAGGTTTATAAAAATCATTTCGCACACGACCAAGCCCGAATTTGTTTTCCTACAACCGCAACATTCGCACATGGTTGCCGACATAGCCGGAGGAGTTAAAACGCCCGGAGCGGCACTTCAACTTTGGCATAAAGGCGAAGACAATTATGCTCAAATGTTTAAACTCATAGAGGTAAACGGACAAAGCAACACCTATTATATAGAAAACGCTGCCAGCGGATTGTATTTAACTGCCAACAAAAACGGTGGCATTACCCAAGAAAACAAAACCAACGCCGACAACCAAAAATGGGTGTTTGAATCTGCTAATGCCAAAAAAGAAATGGCAGATTTTAATGCCAATATTATTTCCATAGAAAATGTAGCTGTAAGAGGTAAATTTTTTGATGTGCCGGGTGCTGCCCCTAATCAAGGCGGAAAAGGAACAAAAATGCAACTTTGGAGCATGGACTACGAACCCGACCGTTATTTCAGACTTCAAGGCTCTGCCGAAGCAGGTTATTATTTCATACACCCTATGAACAGTACTTATGCTTTAGACTTAGCCGGAGGAAGTTCTAATGATGGTACGCCTTTGCAAATTTGGGATTGCAACAAATCAGCCGCTCAAAGTTTCCGCTTTGAATACGCCGGAGAGCCTTTAACTTTCTTTATTGTGCAAAAAGGAAGCAACAAAGTACTCGAAGCTTCAAACCCCGATTTAGGAAAAGATGCAGTACCTATTCTTTTAGCGACCAATAAAAATGCACCCAACCAAAAATGGAAGCTTACGTCCCAAGATTTTTGGCAATTTGTACCCGAAAATCAGAACTTTCACATCAAAAGTGCCTACACAAACAAATACTTTGACCTACCTGCCGACGAAAATTCTGCAAATGCCAATGGTAAGGAATTTAATATGTGGGATTTAGACGGTGGCAAAGACCGTATTTTCAAAATTCACCCTTCCGGTGATGCTCGTTGGGTAAACATTCAAGTACAAAACGGTGGACGCTACATGGCTGTGCCTTCTAATTCTGATAAAGAAGGTGTAAACATCATTCTTTACGATAAAACCAACGGCAACGACCAAAAATTTGCCATCATGTTTACTTCGCCCACTACTTTTGTACTCAGAACGAACAACTGGCGGGCAGTAGATATTAAAGGCGGAGGCTCGGACGAGTGGAAACAAAACGGTGCAAAGGTAATGCAATACGGCGACCACTACGGCAAAAACCAACAATTTCAACTCATCTACGCCGACGGACCCAACAAAGGACGTACTTATAATTTTGTAGAAGG
>DYSM01000062.1 GCA_020718265.1 Draconibacterium orientale
CACAACATATCAATAAAATTGAACGATTCGCTTTTAATTCGGTATATTTGTTGAGTTTTATAACCAAATTTTTAAAAGAATGAATAAACTCAAATTTGTAATGTTTGCGCTAATCAGCACAGCATTATTTTTCGGATCATGTAAAGATGAATCGAAAGAAAAGCCAACCTTAACCGTAACCTTTAAAGACAATATCGACACAGGTTGGTACGATGATGAAATTACACTTATGGTAGAAGTAGAATCAGAAGCTGCGTTCAGCATTGATATTACAAACAACCATGACACTCAAGAATTTAGCGAAACTTTTGAAGCGGGCGGTACGACAAAGGCATGGGCTTATGTAATTCCGAATGATTTAGCCGAAGGCGATGAAGTGAAAGTTACCGTTGTGGCAACAAACACGGAATCAAACCTTTCGGAAACCGTGGAGAAAACGATTAAGATTTCTTCATCGAATCCGAACCAAGAAACCATTGTGCACAAAGGCACCATCAACGCCGATGAAGTTTGGTCGGCAAACGACAAACACATTGTGGACGGAACGTTTCGTATCGAAAATTGTAAGATTACCATTGAGCCCGGAACAGTCGTGAACTTTAACGAAGACGCTTCAATTTACGTGGCTTATTCTTCAAACACAGAGGGCGCAATTATCGCAAACGGAACCGAAGCCGCTCCAATCACGTTTACATCTGCCGCAACAATCAAAGGAGCAGGCGATTGGAACGGTATTTATTTGTACGAAGGCACTTTGTCCACCACAAATTTCCAACATTGCAATTTTGAATACGGCGGCGGTTATTCTGCAAATTATGGAATGCTTCATGCAGAGGGCAACACTGATTTTTCGGTAGATTATTGCTCGTTTAAATACAGTGCCGCAATCGGCGTAAAATTAGAAGACGATGATACTGAGTTTTCGAGTTTCACGAACAATACCATGAGCGACAACGCCGGTCACGCAATAGTGCTTCAACCAAACGGAGCCGATGGAGTGGGCGTTAATAACACAATATCGGTTACAGGAACCTTAGGAATTTTAGTCGAAGGCGGAACATTAGATAAAACTTCGACTTGGCACGTGCAAACAGCTCCTTTTATTATTTCAGGAACTATGCGAATTGAAAGCCCGACAGGCAACACCTTAACCATTGAACCCGGCACAACCGTTGCCTTTACGAACGAGGCGCAAATTTTTGTTGCTTATGCCTCGGATGCTTTTGGTGCAATTATTGCCGAAGGAACGAGCGCGAAGCCGATTGTATTTACCTCAGCTGCTTCTGCGAAAACAGCCGGCGATTGGAACGGGATATACTTGTATGACGGAACATCCGGCACAACAAGTTTTAAATACTGCACCATAGAATACGGCGGCGGATACTCCGACAATTACGGAATGATTCATGCTACCGATAATACGAAGTTTACCGTAGAAAATTGCACGATACAATACAGTGCGTCTATCGGGATAAAATTAGATAACGATGCAACTGCTTTTACGGCTTTTAACAACAATACAATGTCTAATATTGCGGGCGAATTTATTGTGTTACAAGCTAATGCCGCCGACGGCGTGGGAACAGGAAATAATTTTCAATCTACTGCCTCAAATAAAGGAATCATGATTGAAGGGTCCACGATGGATAAAGCTACTGCAACTTGGCACAAACAAAATGCGCCTTTTGTAGTGAAAGGAAATGTTAGAGTCGAAAGTGCATCAGGCTCCGTATTAACCATAGAAGCCGGAACAACCGTAAGTTTCACAAATGAGAGTCAAATGTATTTTGCTTACGCATCAAGCACCTACGCTAAATTGATTGCTCAAGGAACAGCGTCTGAACCAATTCGATTTACGTCATCTGCACCCGCCGGAAGCCAAAGCAAAGGAGATTGGAACGGTCTCTACTTTTATGACGGAACATCGGCAGGAACGATTTTAGACCATTGCATAGTCTCATATTCAAGCGGTTACTCAAGCAACTACGGCGCAATTCATTTGGATGGCACAGGAAGCAGTGTTACAATATCAAATTCAACCATTGAACATTCACAATTTTGGGCAATATCGTACGACGGCGAAACAGATTCTCCTACAATTACGAATATGACCTACAACGACAATGCCGGCGGTGATGTAAATATTAGATAACGCTTCATGCTCCCGCAAATGCCGATTGGCAAACCGTAAACACCTTTACAAATAACGGTACAGGAAATTGGAACGAACCCGGTAAATAATCGGCAGAATATAAAATTTTAAAAAAAATTGCGTATATTTGAGAAACAAAACAGTCTTGAATATGCGCATTTTTTTTATATACGTTTTGCTGATTTTTGTTGTAAATCTTTCAGCTCAAAATACAACCCAAAACACGCAGAAACTCTATGTTACAACCGACAAACTACGCTATAAAGCAGGCGAAACAATTTGGATAAAAACTTATCTGACAGACCAATACGGAAATTTAGACACAACTTGTCATCAGATTAACTTGCAGTTGCTTTTTCCGGACAATTCGGTTGCTTACTCCCAAATTCACAAACTTCAAAAAGGCTGTTCCAACGGGCAAATTGCGATTCCGGACACCGCGTCGGGCGGGCATTACACGTTGCGCGCATACACGAACGAGATGCGAAATTTCGGCGACTCAAACATAGTTTTAAAAAATATCTACATAGAAAATTCTGAAAATATTTTTTATACAGAAACCTATTTTTCCGGAGTAAAAAGGCAAAACAGATTGAAAAAAAAGTATGAAAAAAACGCAAAATCATTGACTTATCTGTCAAATACACTCACCGAAACGGACATTTTCTCAATTCAAATTCGTGAAAATACGGACTCGGTTCAACTTAAAATATCGAATAAAAACACAATTGAAAAGAATCTAAGTATCTCATTGTCAGTTACACAGAACAGCGAAATTGAAACTAAATATTTTTACGAAATTGCGCCAAAACACAGCAAAACATCAAACCGTAAAACCAAATATCTTCCCGAAAAATCACTAAAAGTTTCCGGTACAATTTACAAACTTATGTTTGAACAAGCTGCTGAAAATGCTTTGGTTCAATTATTTGTTTTGAACGAACATTACAAAAAACTTACAACAACGACAGACTCTTCCGGTCGATTTGAATTTGACGGATTAGACTATCCCGACACAATGGAGCTAAAAATCGAAAGCTATGCGCCGAGCGGAAAATTGGCTTATATTGTAAGCATTGACGAACCGGATTATCCGAAATCTTTGAAAATTTTGCCTGAAAATTTGGACGAAGAATTGTATTGGCTAAAACAAGGCAGAAAACAGGCACGAGCAAGATATAACTATGAAATTCAACAAGATACAAGCTCAATAGGCAGGATACATCACGCCGTAAATCAGGTGATTTACTTCGATAAAATTAACGTTGCCGGATATTCAGGCACGCTCGCCGTGATAGCAACGTATGTGCCGGGCGTATCGCTATTCGGCGAATCCACTTTGCGCGGAAAAACAAGTTTCACACTTAGTTCCGAACCCATGTATTTGCTCGACGGTGTGCCGGTTTCAAAATCGACCATCGAAAGTTTACCGCCCGAACAAGTAGAGCGCGTTGAAATTGTAAAAGGCACAAATGCAGCTATTTACGGCTCGCGAGCGGCAAACGGCGTGATTGCTGTTTATACAAAACAAGGTTACAACATCCAAATCGGGCATGTTACCTTTAAGCAAATCGGGTATCACTCAGCGCAACTGTTTTCGCGCGCGCATCACGTTCGTAATCATACCTTACTTTGGGTTCCGAATTTAGAATTTGAAGAAAATAATTCAGCTGTTGTGAATATTCCAAAATCTGAAAATGGAATATATTATATTGAAATACAAGGTTTTATAGGACATCAATTTGTCAAACAAACATTTATTACCGATTAGAAAAAAACATGCGTTTCATACGCAAAACAGGGTAGAGTGCCGTAAAAAATCCGGCAAAAACAAACCCAAAAGTAACGTACAAAAAATCGGAAATTTGAATCTCAACAGGATAAGCCTCAACGATAAACGAACCGGATGTCGGAAATTTCAGCCATCCGTAAGTTTCTTGCCCCCGGCTAATTAAACCACCAATTGACAGTCCGACAAATCCGCCGCCCACAGCAATAACCATTCCGCTGATAAGAAAAACCTGCATAATTACACGCCGCGATGCTCCGAGATTTTGTAAGGTCTGAATATTTTCTTTTTTTTCAATAATAAGCATACTCACAGCGCCTACGATGCTGAATGCCGCCAAAATTATGACAAAAATCAGAATCAGAAACGTAACCGTTTTTTCGGAACGCATCACGCGATAAATGGTTTCGTTTTGCTCAATATTATTTTTAATGTGGAAATTTTTGCCGTATTTTTTTACCAAAACAGATTTCAAAGATTCAATATCAGCATCCGATTTTAGCTTGATTTCCAACGCACTAACTTCATTCTCGGCTTTGCCGGTAAGCTCTCGAACGGCTGCAATATCTGTCATCGCATATTTGGAGTCAAACTCGGCATCCACCGAAAGTGCGCCGACGGCAATCATCACCGTATCGTTGAACGAGGCTTGCGGATTATTGACATTCAGCGGTTTACTGTTCGGAACCCAAACGGAAACAGCCTCCAAATATTCCACCGCCACATTGAGTTCCGACATGACGCCGTAAGACAAAATTATGCTCGGAAACTCATCTTTTGGCGACAAATAATGCCCGCGATGCACGATTGTATCAATGCAACTGAGATGTTTATAAACCGTATCGACACCTTTGAGAACTGCGATTTTTTGCTTATCATCCGCACGCAAGAGCACATTTTCTTCCAAAACTTCAGAAATAAATTGAATTTCAGAATATTTTGTCAAATCAATTTCATGTTTATCAAACGTTTTGCCAAGTTTCGGTGTAATTTCCAAATGTGGCGAAATTAGGCTTATTTGCTTGCTTATCAGTTCGGAAAAACCGTTGAAACCGGACAAAATTATCACTGTCGCGGCGACTGTAAAGGCAAACGCGGCAACCGAAATACCCGTAATAATGTTGATGGCATTTTTGTTTTTTTTAGAAAAAAAATAGCGAAGTGCGATGTAAATTGAAAATTTCATGTAACAGTTTGAAAATTAATCTTTAAACACATTTTCTAAATCAATTTCCAAATCGTCGAAAATACTTGGTTTTACTTTATCCTCTTTGGTGTACATGCCTTTGAGCTGATATTTGCCGTTTTCTAAAACAAAAATAGAAATCGTATCTTCGCCCGGATACACAATCCAATATTCTCGCACGCCTTCGGCTTCGTAAAGCGCAAATTTGTCTTTCACATCGCGGGTTACGGAAGTTGGCGAAACAATTTCCACAATCAAATCCGGCGCGCCGATACAGCCGTAATCGTCCAATTTTTCAGGGTCGCACACTACAACAATATCGGGCTGAACGACCGTGTAAACGTCTTTGTTATTTTTTTTTGTTTTTTTTGGAAATCGTACATCGAACGGCGCGTGATAAACATTGCACGTCCCTCTGTTTTTCTCAATATGATAGTAAAACAAAGACGATAAACGCATTGACACACCCTGATGGCGGCGAACGGGCGCAGGGGTCATCAACTTTATGAAACCGTCAAAAAGCTCGCGGCGTACATCGTCCGCCCATGTGAGGTAATCGGCAAAGGTATAGCGTTTTGTGATATCTAATTCTAAAGTATTCATGGCTAAATTTTTACAAAAATACAAAAAATCAACGAATCATGGTATCCAAAACCGACACAATATCTGTCATAACTTCATTTCTGTTGATTTCATTGAGCATCTCGTGCCGTCCGTTCTCATAAAGTTTCATTGTAACATTCTCGGAAACAGTTCGATACATTTCGTACACAATTTTTACTTGTTTTCCGCCTTTGCTCACAGGGTCGTTTTGTCCGGAAAGTATAATGTATGCTCTAAACTGATAAAATATTTACTTTATTTACTCAAAATAAGAAAATTAGCATATTTTCAAATTAACACATTTTCAGTATAAATTGAAAATTAATCTCTAAACACATTTTCCAAATCAATTTCCAAATCGTTGAAAATACTTGGTTTTACCTTGTCTTCTTTGGTGTACATGCCTTTGAGCTGATATTTTTCATTTTCTAAAACAAAAATAGAAATCGTATCTTCGCCCGGATAAACAATCCAATATTCGCGCACGCCTTCGGCTTCGTAAAGTACAAATTTGTCTTTCACATCGCGGGTTACGGAAGTTGGCGAAACAATTTCCACAATCAAATCCGGCGCGCCGATACAGCCGTAATCGTCCAATTTTTCAGGGTCGCACACTACAACAATATCGGGCTGAACGACCGTGTAAACGTCTTTGTTATTTTTTTTTGTTTTTTTTGGAAATCGTACATCGAACGGCGCGTGATAAACATTGCACGTCCCTCTGTTTTTCTCAATATGATAGTAAAACAAAGACGATAAACGCATTGACACACCCTGATGGCGGCGAACGGGCGCAGGGGTCATCAACTTTATGAAACCGTCAAAAAGCTCGCGGCGTACATCGTCCGCCCATGTGAGGTAATCGGCAAAGGTATAGCGTTTTGTGATATCTAATTCTAAAGTATTCATGGCTAAATTTTTACAAAAATACAAAAAATCAACGAATCATGGTATCCAAAACCGACACAATATCTGTCATAACTTCATTTCTGTTGATTTCATTGAGCATCTCGTGCCGTCCGTTCTCATAAAGTTTCATTGTAACATTCTCGGAAACAGTTCGATACATTTCGTACACAATTTTTACTTGTTTTCCGCCTTTGCTCACAGGGTCGTTTTGTCCGGAAAGTAAATGAATTTTGAAATTTTTCGGAATTTTCGCAACATGTTCTTCTGTATTTACACATTCCAAACCGGCAAGCAAATCGCGGAAAAAGCCGATTGAAAACACAGTTCCGCAAAACGGGTCATCCACATATTTTTTGACCTCAGCCTCATCACGACTCAGCCAATCAAATTCAGTTTTATTTGGTTTGAAAGCTTTGTTGAAATCACCGAAAGACAAGCTGTTCATCAACTTTGACGCACTTCGCAGTGGCTTGTAGAGTGTGATAACTTTTGTGAGAAAAATGCCGATTTTTCCGAGCAAACCCGCACTGCCGGCGGTTCCGGACAGTATTGCGCCCGAAACTTTTGACGGATATTCAGCCAAAAAATTACGCAAAATAAACGACCCCATGCTGTGCCCAAACACAACGACAGGTTTATTCGGAATTTCCGATTTTGCAAAATCAACAACCGCCGCAACATCAGCCGTAACGTGCTGCCAGCCGTTTTTTTCGGAAAAAAATCCGAGATTTTCAACCGCTCCTGCCGTTTGCCCGTGTCCGCGCTGGTCGAACGCATAAACAGCGTAGCCGGCACGATTCAAGACATCGGCAAAGCGCGCGTATCGCTTGGCGTGTTCAGCCATGCCGTGCACTATGACAACAACGGCTTTCGCTACCGATTCCGGTAAATATTTTTGTCCGACAAGTATGACATTGTCCGGTCGAGCAATCTGAAAATTGAATTCTGCCATTTTAGTTTAAATTTTATAAATCTCTGACATCCAGAAGTGTTCCGGAAAAAGAATCGTGTTTTTCGACAACACTCAGCAAAAGTCGTGCAGCTTTTTCGGGACTGAAAAGTTCGTTATTTGTTTTCAAATCCAAAAAGCGTTGTAAGCCCGAAAATTCTTCGGGGTCGGCAAGGCGAATATTGTCCTGCATCCGTGTGTCAATCACGCCGGGCGCAACAGAAAAAGCTTTGATTCGGTTTTGTTCCGGATAAAAAAATTGTTCCAAATTTATGGTTTCATTCAGCATGTCCAAACCGGCTTTTGCCGCACAATAGCCGCTCCACGCATCGACCGGACGGCGCGCCGCTCCGGAACTGACATTCAGAATGATACGCGGAACGGTGTAATTTTGATACGCTCGAATAAAATTATTCGACAACACAGCCGGAGCCAAAATATTGACACTGAAATCGTTAATTGTCTTCAAATTATCCAATTTTCCGACTCTGAAAATCTCGGACATCGCACCTGCGTTATTAATCAACACAATGCGTTGGGCATCGGGCAATTCCGGAAAATCGTATTTCGCAAGTTCTTCCGGATAATGAAAATCGGCATGGACGTGCGCATAATTCGGCGTATAATCCATGGTGTCCGTGCGCGCAAAGCCGGTGATTTCGTTTTCGGGGTTTTCCGCCAAAATTTCCGCAAGTGCTTTACCTATGCCGCTGCTCGTGCCTGTTATGAAATAATAATTCATTTGCTTAGATTCAATTTCGCATCAAATTTATGCAAAGAAAACAATTTTCACGCTAAAAAACGGAGCATTTTCTAATATTCCACAAAAAGAAGGAATAAATACCTTTTTTCTGAAAGAAAACACATAAAGTCTTGAAATCGGTTGCAATCTTTGTATATTTGTCGGAAATAATCTCATATCTGTAAGCAACAAAATGAAGAAATATCATAAAATTAGTTTCAAAATTGCGTTTTTTGTAGGTTTTGCAGTTTTTGTAACTGTAATGACGTTAGTGTTGTTTTCAAGTATCCAACACAAAAACGAACTTGTAAACCTGACACAAAACGAAATATATACGGCATTGGACAACTCTGCTATGAATATTAGTTTTGTCATAAACACCGCTATTCTGTCTATGGAATCACATGAATTGGATATCGAAACGTTAAAAAGTTCAAAAGAGTTCGACAGATTGAATTTGCGAAAAATATACCAAGCAAAATTAGAGCAAGACTCCAACATTATCGGATACAGTGTTTGTTATGAACTGAATAAGTTCGACGGAAAAGATGCAAACTATCGCGGAGCAGAAGGTTACTACGCTGACGGACGCTTTTGCGAATATTTTTTTAGAGAAGAAGCCGAGATTTTAAGAGATACGATTACGACAGATTTTGACCAATCGCTCATTGAAAGTGGTTCAGAATGGTGGGTTTTACCAAAAACGCGTAAGGAAAACATCATTTTTATGGATTTGTATAAAGTCGATAATAAAGATGTTCTGATGTTGAGCATAACGCATCCGATTCTGAAAAATAACGAATTTCAGGGCGTTATTTGTTTGGATTTAATCAGTAATTTTGTTGATATTCAGGCACAAAACGCAAAACAATCCATTTTTGACGGCAAGGCAAATATTTTAATTTTCGACCAATCGGGAAAAATTGCGGCAGACACGCGGAATCCGCAAAATATCGGCAAAACTTCCGGACAGGCGTATGCGCAAGATTCCGTAAAAATTTTGGAATATTTGAAACAACAGAATCCCGTTTCGGAAAAAATTAACGCAGTGTATTACAGATATTTGCCCATAAAATTTCGGGGCAGTTCGGATATCTGGTTGCTTCGTGCCGAAGTCCCGGAAGAAGTCGTAACACGTTCGGCGCGCAACTATTTCTTCTCGCAATTATTGGTCGGACTACTCGGAATTTCAATCGTAATTGTCATTATCGTATTTTTAATCCGAAAGATGTTGAAACCACTCCGAAAGCTGACAGAAGTGTCTCTTCAGATGACAGAAGGACATTTGAATATCGACCTAAATATTAACTCTTCGGACGAAATTGGGCAACTTGCGAGAGCTAACAGCATGATGTTTGATAAGCTAAAATACATTGTCAAAGGAATTTCCGGCGTTGCTCATCAAATATCGGAACAAAGTGCATTGATGAGTCAATCGGCTCGCTTGCTCACGGAAAGTGCAGACAAACAAGCAGAATACTCAGAAATAATTCAAAGTACAACCGAACAAATTGCGCATACCATACGCATGAATAACACAAATGCACGTAATACAGAGCAAGTTACAGTTGCTACCATGAAACACATTGAAGATATCAGCCAAAAATCCGAAACCGCAAAAAATGCAAACCGAGTTATTTTTTCCAAAACTGAAGAAATCAACGAAATAGCCTATCAAACAGGTTTACTTGCTTTGAATGCGGCAATTGAGGCGGCGCATGTCGGCGATTTGGGTAAAGGCTTTGCAATTGTTGCGGAAGAGGTCGGTTCGCTTGCCGATAAAAGCCGAATTGCTGCCGATGAAATCATAAAATTATCGGAAAATAGCTTAAAATCAACCATTTTGGCAAGCGAAAAACTTTTACAAATGTTGCCCGAAATTCAAAAATCTGTTGGTATGATTTCACAAATTTCCGAAGCCGGCACAGAACAATCCAAAGCGGCGGAAGAAATCAATAACGCCATGAAAGAACTGAGCACTATGGCGCAGGAAAATGCAAATGTCAGTCGCAGAATCTTAAAAACGTCCAACGAATTTGCATCACAAGCCGAACATTTGAACTTTTTAATACGTTTTTTCAAACTATAAATTCATTATGTCGATAAAAAAATCAATTTTAACATCACTGTTTTTTTTAATAATTTTACAGCTAAATGCTCAAAATGAGCTGCTTCAATCCGGTCCGATGGTAGGATATTCCGAAATGCGCGAAGTCATGCTTTGGGTTCAAACCAAAAAAGCAGCCGAAGTAAAAATAAATTACACAAACAAAGCCGACAAAAAAGACACGCATTGGACGCAAACTGTTTCCACAGAAAAAAACTCTGCTTTTACAGCACATCTCATTGCAGATGAGCTGCTTCCGGGACAATCATATACTTACGATGTTTTTATCAATTCAAAAAAATTGATACTTCCATACAAAACTGAATTTCAAACACTTCCGCTCTGGAAATGGCGCACCGACCCGCCCGCATTCAGCTTCCTCACGGGCAGTGGCGCATACATCAACGAACCCGAATACGACCGCCCCGGTGCCGGATACGGCGGTGATTATCAGATATTTGAACACATGGCAAAAATCCCTTCGGCATTTATGCTTTGGCTCGGCGACAACGTCTATTACCGCGAACCCGATTGGCACACCAAAACCGGCATGCTTTATCGCTACACCCACACGCGCTCAACGCCCGAAATGCAGGCACTTTTGGCTTCAAAACACAATTACGCCATTTGGGACGACCACGATTACGGACCAAACGATTCGGATGCCGGATATCCGTTTAAAAATCAATCCTTAGACGTTTTTCAAAATTTTTGGGCAAATCCGACTTACGGAATCGGCGATATGAAAGGCGCAATTTCATTCTTCAATTGGAACGACTGCGACTTCTTTCTGCTTGATAACCGCTGGTACAGAACCAACAACGACCGCACCGATTGCGAAAAAACGATTCTCGGCAAAGAACAACTCGAATGGTTGAAAAACGCACTTGCATACAGCCAAGCAAATTTCAAATTCATTGTAATCGGAAATCAATTTTTAAATACTTCCGGACTTTTTGAAATGCACTCAAATTACGGCTATAACGCAGAACGTCAAGAACTTATAGAGTTTATTCAATCCCAAAATATTTACAACGTCATTTTTCTGACCGGTGACCGCCATCACTCCGAAGTCAGCAAGCTGGAACGTGTCGGAAAACCAACCATTTACGACATCACCACGTCCCCGCTTACCTCCGGACCTGCCGGAATTTGGAAAGAAGAAGTAAATGCTTTGCGCATTGACGGTTCTTTTTTCAATCAACGAAATTTTGCAAAATTGGACGTTTCGGGCACAAACGCCGAACGCAAAATTGACATGCGTTTTTTTGATTCAAACGGAAAAGAGCTCTATCATTATGAAATTTTTAAACAAAAACCAACAAAATAAGGTTCGAGAAATCAATCTTGTGTAAAGTTTTTTTTAAATCACAAAACGATTCATATATTTCGAGCTTAAAATCAGAAATACATTTCAATGGTAACCCATAAATTTTCAATAAAACAAATTGTTTTGTTTTTCATCGTGCCGATGTTAATCGCAATTTTCGGGTTTGAAATACAACCTGCTGAAAAAGAATCGAGTAGGGCAGAGCAAACCGTATTTGCGGGACAACCGCACTAGTGTCATGTCAAGCTTCTACTGACGCTACATTGTCCTACGGACGAATGCAGGTCAGTAGAGACTTTCCATCGTCCGCTAGGACATGGAAACGTCAGAAGAGGCTTGACATGACACTAGTCTGTTGCCGATTTCGATTCCCGAAATCCGAAATCCGATAACGCTCAAATTTGGTTGTATCTCGGACTTGCATTGGCAGGCATCGTTACGGCACTCATTCTAATCGGCACATCGCCGCTGCTCATTACGGCAGTTGTGCTCGGATTGTTAGGTTACATCGGTTTTGCAGTGCTGAATTCAAGTCGCTAATGCAACTTTTTTACCGGCTGAATTACAAATATTTA
>DYSM01000436.1 GCA_020718265.1 Draconibacterium orientale
AAATATTTGTAATTCAGCCGGTAAAAAAGTTGCATTAGCGACTTGAATTCAGCATCAGATTTTCCGTATTTTACAGCAATCAGATTTTTTGAATTTTCATTTATTGCTCTAAATATTAAATTTTCAGCCCAATCACCTTGTTCTTTGTTGGTTATAAAGTTCGATGATGCTTGCGTTGGTGTTCTTGCAATATCTCTCGGCAATGAGAAATCAACAAGTGTAGAAGGCACATTTTTAGTCAGTTCACGTATTTTTTCGTAATATTTCATATATTTTTTATTTCTTTTCTATAACCAATTGAATCAGAGCGAAAACGGCATAATTTATCATGTCGAAATAATTTGCTTCTACGCCTTCTGAAATCAGTGTTTTGCCGGCGTTGTCTTCAATTTGTTTGGTACGGTAAAGTTTCATCAGAATCAGGTCGGTAAATGAGCTTACTCGCATATCGCGCCACGCTTCGTCGTAATCGTGGTTTTTGTTGAGCATCAACGTCTTAGCTTGTTGCAAATACGCTGTATGTTTGTTGGAAAGTACGTCAATTTCGGTTTGAATTTCATCAGATAATCCAAGTTCAAGTTGAATGAGCGCGATGGCGGCATAGTTTACAATTCCGATAAATTCATCGACAACGCCGTCCTGAATTTTTTGAGTGCCTTTTTGTTCTATACTTCTGATTCTTCGAGCTTTAATTAAAATTTGGTCGGTAAGCGAACTCGGACGCAATACGCGCCAAGCTGCGCCGTAATCTTTCATTTTTTTCTGAAAAATTTCGGAACAAAGTTTAAAAACATCATCGAATTGTGTGGCAGTGTGCTGCATGAGTTTGAAATTAGGCGACAAATTTAAAAAAAAACGACTGAATATTTGCAATATTTTACGTTGAACAAGTTATGACTCAGATTTTTTAAGTTTTCCGAACTTTTTTTAATGAAACAATACCCCGTTAATATTTTCAGTAAGATATTGATTTATTGATAATTAGATTTATAAAAAATCTAACAATACAATTCATTGTAACTAATTGGAATTAAGCAATTTGAGTCTATTATCTAATGTCTAAATTCTAAAATCTAACGAAGTATTAATGAAATAAACCGTCAAAAAAAGAGTTTTAGAATTAGATTTATTCGTATTTTCAAGCAAATTTATAACCATGAAAAATTTTACCTTTTTAACAATTTTTGTTCTGCTTTTGTGCGGAACTTCGACGCTTTCAGCTCAATATCCGTCTTATGTAAAAGTTTTTAAATCAACTCCTAACAACATTACAACTGTTAAAGGAAATCTCTCGTCCGGTAAAACGATGGATGATTTGTCGTGGGCATCAACAAGCTCTATGGCGTGTTTTCCGGGCACACAAAACACAAAGTTCCGAGGCAAACATGTGCTGTTAGCCACCGAGTTACCCGCGTATTCGGAAATGACAATTACCGTAATCCCGGACGATAAATCTGCCGATATGAGCATTTACGCCTACCAAGTAAGCACTTCAAATTTCGATTTGCCGCCGGCAATTCGCTCATGCGTGGCGTGCGAAGCCGAGCACAAATGGGATTACAAAAAAGCCGGCAAAACGCAAGACCACACACGCTCAGTTTTTTTCAACTCAATTGATGGCGAATACAATATTGTTATCGGTGTTGCCGGTGCAAATGGGTTAAGCTCAGGAGGTTTCACCGTAAAAGTGGATTTAAAAACGCGTATCGACGAATCGGACAAGCAAAAACCGTTGAAAATTTACACAGCCGCATCGCAAAAAGGCGCGACAAAATCGTATAAAGGCAATTTGAAAGACGGTGTGCGCATTTACGACCTTTCGTGGGCGGAACGCAGCAGCGTGGCATGTTTTCCCGGAACGCAAAATGTAAAATTTGACGGAAATCATCTTCTTTATACAACCGACTTGCCGCCATATTCCGTAATGACCGTTGAACTTATTCCGACAAATAAGTCGCAGAATATGAGCTTGTATGGGTATCAGGTTCAGCCATCTGATACACAATATCCGCCAAATTTGAGTTCGTGCGTAACCTGCGAAGCCGACCACAAATGTGACTACAAAAAAGCCGGAAAAACCCAAGACCACACTCGCAAAATTGAGTTTAATTCCATCGACGGCGACTACAAAATTGTTATCGGCGTGGCAGGCGCAAACGGCTTACAGTCAGGCGATTTTACGCTGAAAATTTCAATAGAATGAACAGTTAACAGTAAACAGTTATCAGTAAACAGTTA
>DYSM01000437.1 GCA_020718265.1 Draconibacterium orientale
CAAATTAACACATTTTCAGTATCAATAGTCCGTTAATAATTTTTGTAAGATATTGATTCATAGTAAATTAGATAAAGGAAATTTTTATTTGTTGGTTTGATGGTAACTGTCTGGAATTGAGCAATATGAGTCTAACATCTAACGTCTAAATTCTTAAATCTAACGAAGTATTGAGTATAGATTATCAAAAAAAATTAAACATCAAACTTTTTATCATTATTTTAGTGCGAAAAAAACTTTAGAATTTTTATATTTGCAACCTATCAAGAATATAGCAAATCGATGATTCAAATTTTCTTAAAAAAAGACAAGATTTCAGAACTGAAATGGTCAGAATGTTACGACAGAATATTCAAAATCGTAACTGAATTTCCGTTGCCTTTGGAGCGTATTGAAAGTTATAACGGATTTTCAAAAAAAATTAATATTGCACATTCAAATCTTATTGAAAATGAGGGTGAACCCAATGAATGTATAGCTTTTTGGGGCGATACGGTAAGTTTTTCACGTTCGGAACAAGTTCGATTTTTCAAACATTGGACACACTATTTAAACCGAAAAAATCAAGAATCTTTTGACGAAACAAAGCCGCTCACATGGTTTGCGCCGGAAATATTCAAAAACGACGGTACTTTGCCGGAATCAAACGGAATTGAACTATTCAGTCATTATTTCGATTCGGGTTCGCACTACAGAAATGCGGTGCTTGCCGTTGGTATTATGCTGGAAAACACTCTGCCCGGTGTGGCGTTTATGATTGCGATGGAAACTGAGAACGAAGAAATTGAAGCCGTGCGTTTGTGGTTGGAACATGTTTTTGAAGAACAGTTTGACAAACCCTTATATTTTAACAAAACACTTTTACTTCAAATACTTGAAAATCATTATGATAGCAAAGCTGATTTAGTCGGTAGGTTAGATGTTTTGTATCCGAAACTTTACAAAAACAATATGATTTATGCGATTGAAAACATTGGATATGAGGCATCGCTGAACTATTATGCACAGGTTTTGGCACACACATGGTTCGGCACTCTCGGTTTTTCGGAAGTGTTTGATTCGTGGATTGCGGCAACCTCCGATTTAGAAAAAGCACTCGAACTGACCGCTGAATCCAAAAAAGTTCTTGAACTCGACCCTGAGAAACAAAAAGAAGCTGAAAAGTATGACTATTTATATCTACTCAAATTACTGTTGAGAAATTACGTTTTATGGACACCCGAACAACGCCGATTCCTCAAACAGTTCTATACCAACGAGCAAGTGCTTGAAACGGGAAATGAAGACCTCATGGGGGCAATGATGACCTTGTCGGGGCTGCGATTTGATATTTGCCCCGTGTATGCTACTCCCGAACACCTCTTCGAAGCCTTTATGTATCACGACCCGAAACATGGAATTAAATACAAACAAGAAATTGATAAATGGCTGAAAAAGAGACATAATGAATATGAGAAAGCCGTCAAGGCATTCAATGAAATTGCATCGGAACGGCAAGAAGAACTCGAACATATTGCAAAACGCGAACACAAAAAAGAACTTGAAACTATAGAACTTGAATCCAAAATTGAAAAATATATTCAAAAAAAATATCCGAAACACGAACACTATTTCCTTAGGCAAGCCCTGTTAAGTAACCCTTCCTATATGAATCCGAAAGTTGCGGTAACGAATCTCAACAAAATTCTGATTGAAACTGCGGCACGAAGTTTCGACAGTATTTCATCGTTTCATAATTACGAAAAATCATACAAAATAAAACGTATTTATCAAACAATCAAAGAAAAAGGCCTCTTTGTGGATGCAGATTTTGAGAAATGGATAAACGCCGAACAAGACAAATGGGTGATAACCATGCTGGCTGCCTTGCTTTTCACCAAACTTTACGACCGAGAACTCGCTTATGCACGTTTGTTTATCCTGAACAACGAAAAATCGCGAAATTTTTGGAGACCGGGGCAAAAGTTTGATTATGAAGACTTTGTGGCTTGTAACGAACGTCAAAAAAACAAACCGGAGTAAAAAAATTCTGTTGAATGTTTTTGGGGCATCTCCAAATCCGCTTCTACAAGCGTTTTTGACGATACCTTGTCCTAACAGACGAAGGCATGTCAAAAAATGACGTTTCCATTGTGAGAACGGACATGGAAACGTCATTTTTTCATCGTCTTGATAGAGGTTTTGATTTAATGAGTTCAGTATAAAAAGTCATAAAGTTGAAAGTTTGTAAAGTTA
>DYSM01000438.1 GCA_020718265.1 Draconibacterium orientale
TCAAAGACTTCGGTATGCGCACCGTGCTTTCCGATAAAGGCGAAGCGATGTGGAATAGATTTCTCGAATTAAGTCGAGCGATTGAATCGGAAACAGACAGGGACAAGAAAGTTGAACTTATGAACGAATTTCTTGAATTAGGAACGCTTTACAATTTCGGAATTTATGAAAGGGGTAAAAAAAAATAGGAGTTCCGCTATTGTTACATCAGGATTGAAATATCCTGCGGACAGAACTCAAATACGTCAAGTTTTAATTTCGGAACAGGGCGGCTATTGCGCATATACCGAATATTACATCGGTGTTGCAACAGCAGTAGATGTTGAGCATTTTAATCCGACATTAAAAGGAACACCTGCTGACTGTTATGGAAATTGGTTTGAAGTCAGTCATAAATGGAACTTAATGAAAGGAGCTTCGTCACGATGGCACGATTTTCAACCTATATTGCACCCTACAAATCCGGATTTTGATTCAAGAATTATTTTTGATACCAGAACAGGAACGTATTTTGCAAAAAATGATGATAATGAGGCAGAAAATTTAGTGAAATATTTATTTTTGGACAATCCCGAACTCTCAAGTGAACGCATCAAAACTTTGGAAAATTTATCTTTTTTGAGCGACAAATTAGAACATTCAGATTTTGAAATTTTTGTAAAAAAATTAAAACCAAATTTTCGCCGCACAATCGAAACTGTTTTTAATATCCAACTGTAAAAAAAAGAAAGTTATGCCCGAAATAAGCCGTTTTTTTGGAATATTTATTACTTTGAATTTTAACGACCATAATCCTCCGCATTTTCATGAACGATACGGTGATTTCAACGGATTGTTCGAAATTGAAACCGGAAATTTAATTGAAGGGAATTTACCTAAAACTGCAAAAAAATTGGTTAAAACGTGGGCGGCTTTGCACAGACTAGTGTCATGTCAAGTCTCTTCTGACGTTTCCATGTCCTATCGGACGATGGAAAGTCTTTACTGACCTGCATTCGTCCGTAGGACAATGTAGCGTCATTTGAAGCTTGACATGACACTAGAACTTTTGGAAAATTGGAACTTGATTAAAAACGGTCAAAATCCGATAAACATAACACCTTTGGAATAATGAAATTAATAAAAATTACAAATATTCGACACGTTAAAGACTACATTTTAGATATAGCGTTTGACGATAGTTGTGTTAAACAATTTGATTTTCAGCAACTTGTAAAATTTGAAGGCATCGCCGAACCGCTGAAAAATGTAGAATATTTCAAAACTGTAAAAATCTTGAACGACGGGCGTTCGTTCGGTTGGGAAAACAACTACGATTGTTGTGCCGATTGGGCAAGATATTTTGCCACAGATTTGAACAATGAATGGAACGAATTTGACGAAAGTGTTCCCTTAAAACAACGCATGAAAATTGCCGAAAAAAAAATGCTGCAACTTTATCCGGAAACTGTTTAATAAATCTCAATACTCAATACTCAGTACTCAAATCTCTGTAAATCAATAAAAAATCAAAAATATCATGGCATCAAAAACAATCAATATCACCGTAAAAGTTTGGCGACAAAAAGACGCAAAATCCAGAGGAAAATTTGAAAGCTATCCGCTCAAAGACATCTCTGTGGACAGCTCATTCCTCGAAATGTTGGACGTGTTGAACGAAAAACTCGTGTCCGAAAGTAAAGAACCTATTGCATTCGACCACGATTGCCGCGAAGGTATTTGCGGCATGTGCAGCCTTTACGTAAACGGCAAAGCGCACGGACCCGATTCGCTCACAACCACTTGCCAACTGCACATGCGCAAGTTTTCCGACGGCGCAAACATTACCGTAGAACCTTGGCGCGCAGGCGGTTTCCCTGTTATCAAGGATTTGATGGTGGACCGCACGGCGTTCGATAAAATCATTCAAGCCGGCGGATTTATTTCCGTAAACACGGGCGGCGTGCCCGACGGAAACGCCATTCCGATTCCGAAAGAAGAAGCCGACGAAGCCATGGATGCCGCAGCGTGCATCGGTTGCGGCGCGTGCGTGGCGACGTGCAAAAACTCATCGGCAATGTTATTTGTAGCCGCAAAAGTATCGCAACTCGCGCTGTTGCCGCAGGGTAGGGTTGAGGCAGCCAAGCGTGCCAAAAACATGGTTGCCAAAATGGACGAACTCGGTTTCGGCGGATGCAGCAACACCGGTGCCTGCGAAATGGAATGTCCGAAAGGCATCTCCATCGCCCA